>JBFKSL010000291.1:0-5888 GCA_041626995.1 Ketobacter sp.
CATACCGCTTTTTGCGTATAGGATAATGGAAGTTCACCTGAACGATTTATTGGCTTAATTGTTGGTACATCGGCCGTTGGTTTTTGGCTTTCCTGAAGAAACTCTATTATTTCCTGCTTATGTTCTTTTAAACTGTTTTTTAACTCTGCAGTCAGTGCACCTTGAGGCGCCTTAATTTTGAGTTTCTCACCCTCTAGAGCAACCTGAATTTTCGCTTGGCGCAATTGAGACAGTAAATCAAGCACGTTCATATAATGAATTCTTTCCTACAGCGTATGCTGAACTGTTTTATATTTCTAATTCTTCGAAATCATCATCTTCAGATGACTGCGTGGATTCTTCGGATTCTCGTAGCCATAGTGCATTTTCAACATAACTGGCCATGCCTTCAATAGTGGCAACTTCCATTAATCTACGCATGGAAAATTCCACATCGTATTTTTCTTTCACCCGCGTCACGATTTGTACCGCAAGTAATGAATGGCCACCAACATCAAAGAAATGTGCATCCACGCTGATGCTCTCCATTTTCAAAACTGATTGCCAAATAGCGGCAACTTCCTCTTCGAAGCTGGATCTTGGTGCTATATATTGTTTGGCGACCCAGAAATCTTTTGGGTTGGGCAGCTTTCGTTTATCAACTTTGCCATTGGCGGTTAGGGGGATTTGTTCTATCTCAATAAATAGAGCAGGAACCATATATTCTGGAAGCGCCTGCCGAGTATGTATGCGCAGCTCGTCTGAAAAAGATCCCTGTTGAGCTGAGACAATATATGCAATCAAACAGTCATCTCCGCGTAAATCTTTCGCCAAAGTAACCACTGAGTGACTGATGCCGTCATGTCTATTAATGACCCGTTCAATTTCTTGTGGCTCAACACGAAAACCACGAATCTTGATTTGATCATCTAAGCGGCCTAAAAACTCGACAGCACCATTACTACGGTAACGACCTTTATCGCCGGTTCGATAAACTCTATCCTGCTGATCGTTAGTACGTGGGTTCACAAAAAAGGCTTCTTGTTCCCCATTTTGGTAGCCCATAGAAAGGTAGGGCGTTCTGATCCAGATTTCTCCCACATGGCCAGGAGGAAGAAGATGCCCCCCTTGATCCACCACGCATATGTCCACGTCATCAATTCCCTGACCTATAGGCATCACTTCAGGAAGCTGTTCAGAAACTGACTCCACCTCATAAAACGACATTACCTGTGGGGTTTCGGTTGCACCATAGCCGTTAACCATTAAAGCGCTACTGGCAATTTTCTTTAAATCCGTTATGACCTTTTGTTTGAGCCTATCGCCCCCAAACATCATCAATCGAATTGAACTCAACACATACTCTTCGCCAACATTTGCCGAAGCAATCACCTCACCCATGGACGGGGTAAGGTGTATTACCGAAACGTCTTGCTGATCGAGCCACTGAACGAAGCCAATTGGATCAAGCAGCCAGTCACCACCGGGTATGGCAATCTTTGCACCTACGGACAATGGCACAAAAATATCTCTTAGCAATGGGTCATGCCCTAAACCTGAAAGCATGGTAAAACAATCAGACTCAGCTAAGTGATAATGATCCACATACCAACATGCAAAGTGATCAAAAGGTGCGAATTCCGAAACAATGGCCTTAGGAACACCCGTGGAACCTGAAGTAAAAGCAATGTAACAAGGCTCAGATGCTTGATGCCTTTCTACAAAGTTAGCACTATTAGCGTTTAATTCTAGTAGTTTTGATACAGAACTCACCTTTGTAGATTCACTAAGTGTTAGCGAATCAAACGCTGGTTGCTGTTCTGCTTGCAGTGCATTAACTAAATAAGCGGGTTCTGCAATTTCAATTAAAGTTTGTAGTCGCTCTGCTGGATAGGTGGAATCCAGTATTACAAATTTGGCGCCGGTTCGCATTGCACCAAGCAAAGCAACAACCAAATCACTATTTCGGCCAGCCAATATAGCAACCACTTCACCTGGCAACACTCCACCATCTACCATGTTTGCTGCTAACGTACGGCTTTGTAGTTCCAGCTCACCATAACTTAATTGGTTGCTTTGATATTCCAGTGCAATTTTTTCCGGTGCTTGCTGTGCACAATTCAGGAACTTGGCAATAGAACTTTCATGCTGTTTCCTTTGAATGGGCACATCCAAATTTGGCAACCATGCCGGGGGTTGCCCTGACAATAAGGAAGCGTCCAATACAGGTGAATCAACATTTTGCACAAAAGACTGAAACAAGGATACGAAATCCGACAGGAAACACTCCACTGTATCTTGTCGATACAAATCAGTGTTATAAACCATTAACAACTCTAAGCCATGATTTTCTTGTTCGCTGACATAAAGATTGAAATCGTACTTAGCGTGGGTATGGTTATCTTCTTGAGTCAAATATTCGATTTGCAATTCTGAACTGGGTTCTGCTTGATCAGGCAAATTCAGCAAATTCAGGAACACTTGGAAAAATGGTGTTCTTGAAGGGTCTCTTGCTGACTTTAATTCTTCTACTATCTTTTCGAATGGTAAAGTTTGATGTGAATAGGCACTTAAAGTTGTTTCTCTGACTCGTTGCAATAACTGACGACAGTTCAAATCATCTGCAACACGTGTGGATATAACCACTGTGTTAATGAAGAAACCCACTAAACTTTCGGTTTCGACTTCATCCCTCCCCGCTATGGGGGTTCCCACATTGATTCTTTCCTGTCCTGTGTAACGATGTAATAGAAGCTGGTATACAGCCATTAAAATCATAAATAGAGTGGCGCCCTCTTCCTGGGCTAGCTTTCTAGCTCGGTTAGCGACATCTGAACTGATTTGAGTAGCAATGCTTGCACCATTACTGGTTAATACCGCCGGACGAGGATAATCGCTAACTAAATTCAGCACCTGACCATCATTATCAAGCTGGTCGCGCCAGAACTGAAGATGGCGTTCTAGGACATCACCGGATAACCATTTGCGTTGCCATGCAGCAACATCGACATACTGCACGTCCAATTCAGGCAAATTGGCGGAACGCCCTTCTCTAGCAGCAGAATACAGTTCCATTAATTCGTAGGTTAAAACATTGAGCGACCAACCATCTGAAATAATATGATGAATAGCTCCCACAAATGCCCATTGTTTCACACCATTTTCATCAGTAGATAATGAGACCAATGTACCTCTTATTAGAGCGTCACTTTTAAGATCAAAGCCAGTTTCCAACATTGAGCAGGATACGTGTTTTAGCTGCTCTCTCTGAGCTACGGAATCAAGCTGATCGAGTTCTACTGATTTTAACTCAAACTGACGCAAACTATGGATAATTGCCACGGGTTCGCCATCTAACACGTCAAAGTTAGTACGCAACGTTTCATGGCGTTCCATAATTTTGTTAAAACACTGTTCAAACAACTTAGCGTCTAGATCACCCTTAATAGTTAAAGCCACAGGCATATTGTAGGCTGGCGTACCAGGGTCAAGTTGATCTAACAGCCACAGTTGCTGCTGAACAAATGACAAGGCCAATGGCTGATCTCGATCAATTCGCTCCATCGGCGGTAGATCGGACTGGTCTTTTTGCTGGACTGCCCTGTCAATTTGTACTGCTGTATTACGTATAGTTGGCGCTTCAAATAGAGAGCGTAATGGCAAATTGATTCTGAAGTGCTTTCTTAACCGTGACACAACCTGAGTTGCCAGCAAGGAATGTCCACCTACAGCAAAGAAATCATCATCAATGGAAATGTTGTCAAAACCCAGCACCACTTGCCAGATTTCCAGTACTGCTTGTTCTGTTTCACTTGTGGGTGGGATAATCTCTCGATCACCGGTTTGTGTACGATCTGGTGGTGGCAGAAGATTTTTTGCTACTTTACCATTAGGTGTTAACGGTAGCGCTGGTAGCAAAACAAAGTAAGCGGGCACCATAAATTCTGGCAGATGCCCCTTCAGTGACTGACGCAACTGATCAACATTAACGGAATCTTCCTCACAAGCCAAATAGGCAACCAGTTCTTTGTTACCGTTGGGCGCATCTACTGCGATGACACAACTTGCATGTATTTCGGGTACCTGACGTATAAGCGCCTCAATTTCTCCAGGCTCAATTCGATAACCGCGAATCTTTACTTGGGCATCAATACGCCCTAAATATTCAACATCGCCGTTCGGCAGGTAACGAGCCAAATCTCCGGTTCGATAAATTCGATCCTTGTCGTCAGAAAACGGATTAACGATAAACTTGTCTTTGGTTTGAAGTTCATCGTTAAAATAACCAGGGCCCACTCCATGACCACCAATGCATAATTCCCCAGGCACTCCCTGTGGAACCATTCGATATTGATCATCAACAATATACAGCTTTACGTTTTGAATGGGCCGCCCGATAGGAATATTGCTATTGCTGTATAAGTCCACATCATCAATCACGTGATACGTAGCAATATCAGCACATTCCGTTGGCCCATAGCTGTTAACCAGTTTGGTGCCGCTGGAACTTAACCAGAATTTGAGGCGATCAAAATCAATAGGTTCACCACCTAAAAACACATAACGCAACGAGGCCAAGGCTTGCAAATCTTCTGCCTCTTCCACGATTGGGTAAAAGGCGTTTGGAGCGCAATTAATCCAACTCACGTTATGGGCTTTAATCGTATCGAGCAAAAGCTGCGGATCATATTCATGAATCGTGGGTATAACCAATGCGGCTCCACTAACCAACGGAGCAAACAAGTTCTTTTGGGTAAGGTCAAACCCAATAGCACTGACTAATAGCACCCTATCTTGAGTGGACAGATTGAAATCGCGGCAATACCAGTCCAAAAGGTTAATTTCCGCTTTGTGTTTGGCTCCAGTACCCTTTGGTTTACCTGTTGAGCCAGAAGTGTAGATAACATAAAGCAGATTCTCAGAACTGCCTGCTAGCGGCATAGGTTCATTGGAGTGCTCACCTAACCGATTTGAAAGATCGTCGAGCTTAAGTGCTTTCACTTCGACGGAGTTGATTAAACTTTCGCACTGTTCAAGCGTCACAACCAGTTTGGCACTTGAATCAGTTAACATATAAGTAATGCGATCGCTGGGATAAGATGGATCTAGAGGTAAATATGTTGCCCCTGCTTTCAACACACCTAATAGCGCAATAACAAAACGATCGGATCGCGGCAACAACAACCCAACCACATCGCCGCTGGAAATATTATGGGCTTTTAACAGGCGTGCAAATTGATTGGCCTTCTCATCCAATTCTTTATATTTGAGTGCAGAATCACCATAAATCACAGCCACATCGTTTGGAGTTTTTTCTACTTGCTTTTCAAACAGCTGATGAACAGTCAGGCTACTATCGTATGGACGATCAGTATTATTCCAACCATGCTGGATCTTTGCATCACCCTCACCAAGAATCGAGATTTCTGCAATCTTTGAATCTGGATCTGAAGCGATTGCCTCTAGAACAATGAGATAATGTTGAATTAACTGCTCTATATACTGACTATCAAACAAACCGGTTCGATACACTACCTCAGCTTTAATGGCATCACCATGCTCCATTAAGCTGAACTCAAGATCAAATTTTGAAATCACATTGTGATTCTTAATTCGATCCAGCTTCAAACCCGGCAACGAGAAGTTGGAATCAACCGGAACATTTTGCAATGAAAATAACACCTGAAATAAAGGTGAGTGCAACATATCCCTTTCCGTTACCAATTCATCCACTAGTTTTTCAAAAGGAACATCCTGGTGCGCGTAGGCCTGCAATGTGCTTTGTTGAACTTGCTCCAACAATGAAGTAAAAGAAATTTCGGATTCAACATGCCCACGCATAACCAGAGTATTTACAAAGAAGCCAATGAGCGGTTCTATGCCCTCATGATTTCTGTTGGCAATTGGAC
>JBFKSL010000292.1:0-5886 GCA_041626995.1 Ketobacter sp.
AGAGATCATGGCCGAAGAAAAGGTTCAGGTAAAAGACAAGATCGCCAGCAACAAACTGAAATTGTGGGAAGCGCCTAAAGATTCTGCTGAAGTATCCACGCAAACTTTATACTTAGACCGCTCCCGCGCAACCATCTTCTCCTCACTGGAAAACAATCTGAAAACCAGCCCTGTGAGCAGCAGCGACTTTAATATCTACACAGGTAAAGACACCGGCGCCACTACTGAAGCAAACGATGTGACGGGTTTGATCAGCTTTATTGATACTATCGTTGGCTATCTGCTGGGCGACATTCAACTGTCTTCAACTTTGGGCGGCTTGATGGAAGCTCATACTGGTAACTACCGCAAAGACAAGTTGAATGAGTTCACTGCGTGGTATCAAGACTGGGCTTGCCCGCTAGGTTGCTATCGTGAAGCGGGTATTCTGTATGAATCTGACAAGTATAATAATGCCACCAATATCATCGGTGCCCCTGTAGCCAGCGTATGGGTTGAGCCACAAGAAGACTTCGTACACCTGGTAGCTTATGTATATGAAATGGATCCAACTCAACAAGAACGCTTAATTACTCACGGCCCTGTGACCCTGCGTGGTGTGACTCCTGGTGAACCAGTTGAGCTGAAATTCAATCTGAACTTCACCAACTTCACTATGGAACCAGGTAGCCGCATCGGTGTGGTATTGGATACAGAAGACCCTCTGTACCAAAATGCAGGCAACTATAACAAACGCGTTAAGATCCTACATGGCGGAAACTACGATTCCAACATAATTATCCCCATCGCTAACTAGTCACACAATCAACCCCCTGGGGCGGCAATCTTCGGATTGTCGCCTTTTTTTTGTGTGAAGAAACGGTGCTTATCGAAGTTCATCTGCTTGAGTGGTTGGCTCATGTTGGGGTTTGCTCTGTGCTATTTCCTTTTGGCCTTTAAACAAAGCAACGAGAATGAGTAGATAAACAAACGCGCATGCGTAAGCGAAAATATTTGCGTGGAAGACTTTATCAGGTCCTGGAGCAGTATTGTGACCTATGCTGCCTAACAGCCCTGCTAATAACGCAACAGCAAAAACGGCTGAAAGTCCAATCCAGAAAGTGGCAGCGGTTAACTTTATACCGATAGCGGCAGGTTTACCCGAATCTTGCCGTAGGTTGGTTGCGAATATAATGCCAATGGGCAAGCCAAGAAGTAGAAGCGCTACCATGCTAAGCCAAGCGATAACCAATACATTGCTTTGAAAGTTTGTATTTTGAAAAGTGGCATGAAGAGGTGGCATTTTACCCATAATTTTTAAGGCGTGGGCGGCGGCTTGTACATTATTATATCCTTCATTCGTGTCGATGATTTTGCGGAAAAACTGCTCTAGTTCGTCTGTGTGTTGAGACGGAGTAGATTGTTTTGCAAAAGTGCGCAATAGCCCAGCTCTGAAATTTGCAGGAAGGGTTTTGTCGTCGGCGTAGAGTAAAATGGTTTTATAGAGGCCTCGAGTCTGAATTGAAAACTCAGAAAGTATTGTCTGAAGTTCTCTATCGTTGGGGTATTGTCTAAGGGCGTTGCTTAGCACATCCTCTTTGCTCTGATGGGTTAAGCTGTACATTTTTAATAACGCATAAGCTGTGCCTCGGAGCTCCTCAGAGTGTTTCTCCTGAAACTCGCGATCTTGAAATAGTAGATTTTCAACGCTTTGGATCGTGCTCGGTTCAAATTTATTTTGTTCGAGCAACACCTGAAGGCCAACGCCAGCTTCGATTCGTTGTAAGTTGTCGCCATGGGAATATTGCTTCAGTAAATTATCAACATCGGCATTACGTGGACTAAACAGAGCTTTATAAACTCGTTGCCGGCGTTCAGGGTTGTACTCGCTTTTGGCAATTATATATAGCTCATCAATATAGTTTTGGGAGAGCTCTGATCGTTGATGGGCCTGTTCGAGAAGCGTTAACGCATCGGCAGCGTGGTATATTTTCCAAAAAGTCAGCCAGGCGCGAAGAATGTTATCAGGATACGGTGGTGAGGAAAGTTTTGCGAGCGCGTTGGCGGCTCTATCGGGCCACTGAGAAAACGTCGCGTAGCCCTTGGAGTCGCTCCAAAGATTATTAATGGTTGGTGCTAAGCTCTCAGCCAAACTCTGGCTAAGAATATCTGCGCTTTCCCTATCAATATCTAAGGATATAAGTAATTCAATTGTGCTCAGCCGAATGCCCAGTCTGGAGCTATATAGGGCTGCTTGCATCAATGCATTCTTGGCTCCTGCGGTTTGGAGCGTGATTTGTCGGTGAGCGATGAACGTGTCGATAATAGTGTCGTGAAGGTATAGCCTATCTTGGTTGTTTAGTGTTGAGAGTAGCCCTTGAACTATGCTGTGATAACGTGCGTCAGGCGGGCTTACCGATCCTAAAATTTTAATGACCGAACGTTGATAGACTTCCGGTGGGTGGGTTAGTGCTTCGAGTAGTAATGTGATTATCTTATCGCTAAACGCTGATTTATTCTGTTGCTCAATGAGTAGCGTGGTCAAGTCTTTAATACTGGAATCGGGTAGATAGTTCTTTCTCTGTGTGACTAAACCTTGCACAAGTCGTTCAGTGGTTAATTGCGTTATGGGGTGGCTTTCCAGTCGTGTGAGCAGTAAAAAAATCAATAAGTCTGGGTTTTGGAAATCGGGATCAGAAAGAGTAAGCGCTATCTCTTCTACTTCTCTGTCTGAGAGGCGCAATATGTCTGTTTTGAGTTGTTCATGACGGGCTTTTCTAGCATTACCTGAGGCCGGTTTGTTGGCTTCTAGGATGTCACTGAGTATTTTGTTCTCTGCAAAGCTTACGGTTGATTGCAACAAGATAAATGAAAGCGTCAGGAGCAGAATGAGTGGCTGAAAAACTTGATTTTTATATATAGTTTTCATTGTTATCGGTACCCACTTTAACCAGCGAATGGTAAAGCCTCAACAAGACTTTGTACACTTGGTCATCCTTTTTATAGGGCTGTATTTTGGATTGAGCTAGCAGTAGAAAATCTCATCTCTCCTGCCCTGATCTATGGATATCTGATTATGGATTTTTTCTTTTGGTTGAGACGGGTGGAATAGCTAGCTGTTTGACAATATATAATATATGTAAAAATAATTTTACATTATTGAAAATATGTCTCAGAATGAGATTGTCAGCCTTATTCCGGCAAATAACAAAAAAATGAACAATTGAGGGAATCATGTCTGCCCAATTCGTCTATCGACATATCCCGCTGGTGAACAGCGAGGTATCTTTGCTCATCGCGATCTTTGCCATCCTGATTTCATCGGTGGGTTTTTCCGGTGGTCTTGCAGTGCATTTCTTCGATATGGACATCAACCAGATGGCCTATATCAGTTTCTGGGTGTTCGATCTGTGTATCTACAGCATGTTGATTATCCCCTGGTTAAAACTGCCCGCCCTGGCCCATCACACGCGTTATGAGCGGTTAACCTTAATGGTGGAAATTTGGGTGTGGTTTTACGCCTTGATTGCACTCACCTATGAGATTCCCTGGGTGTTTGGTTACGATGAAATCGCCTACGCAGAGGATGCTTTATGGGCCTACCCCTGGTGGTCGTACATTCATGGCGGTGACATTCGCTACTTGTATGTGGATTTGCATGTGCTGTTTTCCGAGGTGTGGGCTTGCACCAATGCGGCCATTGCCTCTGTGGCTTTGTTTATTTGGTACAAATCAAAACGCAGAAGTACTACGGCAGTGTATATATTGATGTTCTGCGCGGGCATGCACATAGCGCCTACGGTTCAGTATTACTCGTTGGAAGCGTTTCATTCGTTTCCTAATGTGGATGTGGGGAATGTGCATAATTTTTGGGGCAAGTTTATTTTCTCCAATAGTCCCTGGTTGTTTATGCCGTTTTTTGTGTTTACGTGGGGGACGATGGCGTTGCCTCGATTGTATGGGGCTGTGAAGCATGAATAATAAGAATCAAAACAGATTTAAAACAAGGGGAATCCCAATGATAAAAAAACTAAGTTTAATTACAGCAGTAAGCGCAGTGTTGTTAATTCCAGTAATGTCATTTGCCGCTGGATTGCCCACTCATGAAGAGCTACGCAGCAAATTACAATCCATAGTGGGTTCCGATAATGGCGGATTCGAAACCGAAATGTGGGCTACTATCGTTGATCGCGACGGTCTAGTAAAAACAGTGGTGTATTCTGGCAAAGAGCGTGGCGACCAATGGCCTGGTAGTCGAGTGATCTCTGCCCAAAAAGCCAATACAGCCAATGCATTTAGTCTGCCAGACTTGGCGCTTTCCAGTGGCAACTTGTATGCAGCGGTACAACCAGAAAATGGAAGCTTATACGGTTTGCAATTTTCCAACCCGGTGGATGTATCCGTTGCCTATGGCGGTAATGCAGAAGATTACGGTAGTGAAAAAGATCCTATGGTGGGGAAAAAAATAGGTGGCGTAAATGTGTTTGGTGGAGGATTGGCGTTATATGATGAAAGTGGAAAATTGCTGGGTGCTTTGGGGGTGAGTGGAGATACCTCCTGCGCCGATCACAATATTGCCTGGAAATTGCGACATGCACTGGAATTGGATTATGTGCCTTCCGGTGTCAATGAAATCAAAGGTAAAATGCACGCCACTGACGATAATATTGTGTATGACGATGTAGAATGGGCGCACCCGGTCTGTAGTGATAAATCGCGGGAAGTGGCCGAGTTGTTTTATAAAACCCGACCAACACGGCCTTTTCCTGGTAACCATGTGAGACGTAAACCTTAATGCAAACCAGTTACCCCAGTTATGAAGATGTTTTGAGAACCAAGATCATGGATGCTGCCATTCTGTGTATGGAAGAGAAAGGCATTGATAAAACTCGTATTGGTGACATTGCTTCGCGACTGGGAATTTCCCGTCAGACGGTTTACAACTACTTCGAAAATAAAACGCGCTTGTTTGATGCGGTTTTTTCTCGTGAAGCGGTGAGCCTGGCGCAGAGCATTGCTGAACATATTGCCCAGTATGAGGATATGGATGATAAGTTCGTTCAGGCTTTTGTTTTTGCCATTGATGCTTTTCCTAAAAACGCCGTGTTGGCGCATGTGATTAGCAGCGGTGGACAGTATCTTCAGGAAGTGGGTCATTCAAGGGATCAGATGCAAGCCTTTGGCCTTTTAGTACTGGGTGAAGTATTTGAGCAGCATCCAAATTTGAGAAAGGACTCCCTGGAAATCTGCGAATTCCTTTCCCGTAATATTGTGTCGTTTCTATTAATGCCTGATCCCCAGCCCCGTTCAGCAACGGAGTTAGAAGGCTACGTAAGGCGGCGATTATTGCCGGGGTTGGGGATCAAATCTTAAATGTGGCTTTATTCCTCGTTAACCATTTCAATTTCAACGGTGCCATCCTTAGGCGCACTACTATCAGAAACCATATAACCAAAACCAATATTCATCGCGGTTAATGCGCCAAAAATCAGAAATACCTGAATCATAATTTTACTCCCTGTAGAAAATACAAAATCGTTAAGCTAAAAAGCGAACTGATCAAAAGTGATAGTCATCACTAAAAAAGTAGAGTCAGCATCAGTTCGATAGTTGTCAAATTATACTATAGTTTGATGGTTGTCAAATTGTAGATCTGATGGCGTGAAGCGCTGTTTTTGGTTTGGCTATATTGGTGAGGCTTTGTTATTTAAATTCAAATGCTTAGGTGGATTTTTGGAAGGCGGAGGGGAAAGTAAGGGTATTGGAGGTCTTAATAAGAACTCGTTGAAGGGTGATTCGTACCGTTAGCCTTATTTGTAGAAACAGACTAATGGTACAGTCTAGGTTTTACTGGCCTAGCTTGAAAGCCTCTTCAGCAATTTTCAAAAAGCTGGGTGGTTCGCCGGC
>JBFKSL010000293.1:0-5851 GCA_041626995.1 Ketobacter sp.
AGTACAAGGAGTGGGCATGCGTCCCACCATTTGGCGTCTGGCCCGTGATCTCAACATTACCGGCCATGTGCGCAATGATGGAGAAGGTGTTTTTATTGAAGCCTGGGGAACACCTACCGAGATAAACCAATTTATTGAAGCACTCCTTCAGCAAGCACCCGCGCTCTCAAACATTTATTCAATTGAGCATTCGCCTCTCTCTGGCACAGCAGCAAGTACTTTCACTATTTTGGAAAGTAAAAAGAATACGATCAATACACATTTGCCAGCGGACGCTGCCACCTGCCCTGAGTGTTTAAAAGAAATTTTTAACCCCAAAGATCGCCGCTATCGTTACCCATTCACCAACTGTACCCACTGCGGCCCACGCTTTAGCATTATTGAGCAAATCCCCTATGATCGCACTCACACAAGCATGCGACACTTTACCCAGTGCTCAGACTGCCAGAATGAATACGAGACTCCCGCAGACCGACGTTATCATGCTCAGGCAAACAACTGCCCTACATGTGGGCCGAAACTTTGGCTGGAAGACGGCAAAGGTAACCCATTCACAGTTACGCAAAAAGACAGCCTTAGCACCTGCGCCGAGCTACTGCGTGCAGGAAAAATTATTGCCATTAAAGGTATAGGTGGTTTTCATTTGGCATGCGATGCGAGCCAAGCACAAGCGGTGTCACGCTTACGACAAAGAAAAAATCGTCAGCAAAAACCTTTTGCATTAATGGCCAGCAATATAAACATGATTCACCGCTACGCACACTGCGGCGAAGCCGAACAACAACTACTACTGCACTCAGCTGCACCCATTGTGTTGTTACAACGATTATCCCATGCAACTCCGCTTGCCAACAACATTGCACCCAATCAACATTGTTTGGGCTTTATGCTGCCCTATACTCCGCTACATCACCTACTGATGAGCGAACTCGATTCGCCACTAGTGATGACCTCTGCCAATATTAGCGACTCCCCGCAGTGCGTGGACAATGAACAAGCCAAAGATGAGCTTTCCAATATTGCTGATTATTTTTTGCTGCATGACAGAGAAATTATTAATCGTTGTGATGACTCGGTGACGAGAATCGCCCTGGAATCGAAACAAACCATTCGCCGAGCCCGAGGCTATGTACCACAACCCCTGCATCTTGCTCATCACTTACATGCCAGTAAAAACATATTGGCCTTGGGCGCAGAACTTAAAAGCACCTTTTGCCTATTACGAAATCAAGATGCTTTCATTTCCCAGCATTTAGGTGATCTTAAAAATGCCGATAGCTGGCGCGACTTCAAGCACAATTTACATTTGTATCAAACCCTGTTTGATTTCAAAGCAGAAATAATTGCCATAGATCAGCACCCTAATTACCTAACCAGTCAACTAGGGCGAACGCTTGCAGAAGAGCACACCATCCCCTTGGTGGAAGTTCAACACCATCACGCCCATATTGCAGCCTGCATGGCTGAGCATGGCATACCATCTGAACAGACAGTTATCGGCATTGCTTTGGATGGCTTAGGCGCCGGAGAACAAAATCAAATTTGGGGTGCTGAGTTTTTAAAAGTAACTTATCTTCACTCCTATAAACTGGCAGGGTTCGAACCCATAGCTATGCCAGGAGGCAACAGAGCCACGCTAGAACCCTGGCGTAACACCTTAGCCAATCTTATAACTTTACCTGTTTGGAATTCTGACCAACTCAAGCAATTGGAACTGATTAAGTTCTTGCATTCGAAGCCACTGGACACCCTTATCCAAGCCATAGAGCGCAACCTCAACAGCCCGAAAGCCTCATCCGCTGGGCGTTTGTTTGATGCGGTAGCAGCAGCCATAGGCATTTGTCGCAACAACATTCATTATGAAGGGCAAGCGGCCATGGAATTAGAAGCACTGGCCAGTTCTTGTTTTGCCGATGAGCGATCTAACGCCTATGAATATGAATTGAAAAACGGCCAATTGCACTTTCAGCCATTGTGGGCACAGCTATTAGAAGACCTTAAAAAGCGAACACCTAACAAGGCTATTGCGGCTCGTTTTCATCATGGAGTGATTAATGCTGTTGTAGAAACGGCTTCGCAACTGGCGGAACAAAACGACTTGGACACCATCGCCCTAAGCGGCGGTGTTTTTCAAAACCAGTTATTACAGAGAGAAGTCAAAGATAGGCTGGAACAGAATAAATATAAGACCCTAATTCCCAAAGCTTTGCCATTAAACGACGGAGGCATTTCATTAGGCCAGGCGATCATTGCCTGCCATAAAAAAGCCCACCCAACAACCTGTTGAGCGGGCTCAGTTATACTATTTCAACTTACATTTGTGACTGCGTATAGTTTTGCAACCCAATTCGCTTGATCAAACCCAATTGAGTCTCCAGCCAGTAAGCATGATCCATTTCAGTATCATCCAATAGCACTTCCAGCATTTCACGAGTCACGTAATCTTGCTCAACTTCACACAGTGCAATCACCTTTTTCAGCTCTGCCGTTACAGTTACTTCAACTCGCAAATCACTTTCCAGCATGGAAGTCACATCGGCACCCACTTTAAAGCCTGTGCGAGTCGTCATGTCTGGTGTGCCTTCCAAAAACAACATACGCTCAATCAGCTTACCTGCATGCCCCTTCTCATCTTCAAACTCATGAGCAATACGCTCATGTAATTTATTCAAACCCCAATCTTTATACATTTCAGAGTGAATAAAATATTGATCCATCGCGGCCAGCTCATAAGCCAACAAACCGTTTAACGCATCGAGAACTTTTTGATTACCTTTCATGATCAATCTCCATCGCTCATCATTGACTGTAGATAATTCTGAATACCCGCATTTTTAATCAGGTATTGCTGCGATTCCAACCAGTCCACATGATCTTCTTCGTATTCCAGGATATCTTCCAGCATTTCTCGGCTCACGTAATCCTGCTTACTTTCACATAAAGCAATGGCTTGTTTCAATTCTGGAATCTGCTCAAGCTGAAATTTCATATCACAACCGAGCATTTCTTCTGGTTCTTCACCTATATATAAACGTCCTAGATCCTGCAGATTTGGCAACCCTTCTAAAAACAGAATGCGCTCCATTATTTTATCTGCTTGCTTCATATCCTTTATGGACTTTTTATAGCAGCGCTCATTTAACTCACTTAACCCCCAATTTTTATACATGCGCGCATGCAAAAAATATTGATTGATGGATGTGAGCTCTAACTTTAATATTTTATTGAGAACATCAAGAACTTCCGCTTGCCCTTTCATAATTACCCCCTCTCTTCAACCTTCCATAAGTTTCTACAGTGTTGACGGGAAGTTTAGCTGAACCAGTAATAATATAAAGGCTAAAACAGCACAGATAGGGGAAACTCATTTAAAAAAACGAATGAACCAGAATGCTGTCAATAATGAGAAACAGTTTCAGTTGAGAGCAATACTTATAAAGAGAAATCATTGGTTAGAGCAGTCGGATATTTATATATAACGACTGCTTATTTACTTTGATTTATTACGCTTTTTTGCGTGTCTTCACGATGACTTCATAAGCTGAACGAATTGCTTGAGTTTTTTCTTTGGCCATATCTAGCATTTCTGCAGGCATACCTTTAGCAATCAACTTATCTGGATGATGCTGACTGATCAGCCGTCGGTAGGCTTTCTTCAACTCTTGATTGCTGGCGTCTGGGTTCAGGGCGAGTATTTCGTAGGCACGGGCCACTTCATCCTGTTCCGACATGGGCTGACTCAAATCGGCTGAACGAAACTCTTGATACGCCTGAGCGCTGCGCACAACCTTCTCCAGAAAGGTAACGCGAAAACGAACCGATTGTGCGATATGAGTTAAGGTGGCCCATTCTTTCTGGTCCATCTTGCCATCGGCTAACGCACCTTGTACCAGTATTTCCATAAAGATCTGCATCAATGTACTACGACGCCCACAAGCAAGGCGTAACTCTTCCAAATGCTCGGAAATGTCGGCACTGGATTTTCCTAAATCAAAGAGCTCTATCGCCTCGCGCTTTTTTTCCTGACTTAACCCCATGCGATTCATTACCGCAGTGGTCCATTGAATTTCCGCATCACACACAGCGCCATCGCACTTTGCAATTCTTCCCAACGCGATAAAAGTAGCGCGAAAAAAAGCCGTTTGTATTTTGGATTCTGGCCCTTTCTTTTTAGGATGGGCAAACTGATACACGCTGGAGCTAAGCTGCACAATGGCATCAAATTGATGGCCCAACCAACCACCTAACGCGCTGCCAACAACACCGACCACGCCGCCACCCGCAAGGAAGTAACCAATAATCACGCCTACCAGCGGCCCTATCCAAATAAATGATGTCACGCACTTTGCTCCTGAAGTTTTGTTTCCACTTGCTGCAAACGCTCTGGGGTTCCCACATCGACCCAATAGCCGGAATATTTTTCTGCGCTTAGTTTATTTTGATCTGCTGCCTGCCGAAGTAGTGGCGCCAAAGGAAACACACCGGCCTCGCAGTTTTGAAATAACTTGGGACTAAGCACGCTGATACCACTAAAAGTAAAATTGTTTTTGTTTTGCTGTTTGTTCAACAGTCGGCCCTGCTCCAGGCCAAAATCCCCTTCGGGGTTATGGGCTGGGTTTGACACCAGCACTAAGTGTCCTAACCCATCCAGTTGTTGCGGCAATTGCGCTAGGGGATATTCGCACCACACATCGCTATTAATCACCACAAAAGGATCATCTCCTAATAATGGTAGCGCATTATGGATGCCTCCAGCGGTATCCAGCAGCTCGGGCTCTATGCTTAACTGAATTTCCATGGACAGTGTTAATTGCTGCAAGAAATGCTGAATTTGATCGGCAAGATAGAAAGCATTCACCACTACTTGCTTAAAACCTGCCGCCTGCAACCGCTCTAAATGATGCTGAAGCAAAGGCTTACCCGCCACCGACAGCAATGGTTTTGGGCACTGCTGGGTAAGTTTACCCATACGCTCTCCGCGACCTGCGGCCAACACCATGGCCTTCATACAACATCCTTAAATACAGACGCGGCTTGCGGCAAGCGCTCAATCAGGCGGGGCAATATGGCGCGCTTTAACCACTGTTGGAACTCGGCAGCAACGGGCGCTTTAGCTTTAATTTCCTCGCACTCTTGCAATATATAGAACAACGACTGAGGGATATGCTCCAGATAGCCTTGCTTGCCATCACGATAACACAAGCGGGCAAAGATACCCGCCACTTTGATGTGACGTTGCGCACCCATACAATTAAAGTCGTGCCAGAACTGCTGGTCGCTGGTTTGCATAATACCTTGCCTACGCAAACTTTCTGCAAAATTCAAAGCCCAACGCTTTACTTGCTCAGGCTTCCAACTGGGAAACGTTTCGTCCCGCAATAATGAAAGTAAGTCGTAGGTAACCGCCCCCTGAACTGCGTCTTGAAAATCAATCACCCCCAAGGCACCGTTTTCCAATACCATGAGATTGCGGGTATGGTAGTCACGATGCACTGGCACCTGTACCTGTTGCAATGCTTGTTGCTCCAAATACTGAAACATGGCATTCATAAGGTCATGATCTGATTGGGCTAACGGCAGCTCCAAATACTGCCCACAAAACCACTCACGAAACAGCTCCATTTCCCGTTGCAACAGCGCGGAATCATAAGGCGGCAGAGGATCATGAGAGAAATCCGCCTGCATAATACAGATGAGCTGCTGCAATGCGGTATGGAAGTATTGCTCTGCATTGCATTCATTCAGTACGGCTTTTAGCAGGCAATCGCCAAGATCGCTCAACATCATAAAACCCTGCTCGAAATCCGTAGCCAACAGCTCAGGTACTGGTACTCCAGCATCCAGATAGTGC
>JBFKSL010000294.1:0-5824 GCA_041626995.1 Ketobacter sp.
CTTTGCTCTTACGAAGCTTGGTATCTTCAATAAAAGGCACCACAAAAGGATTAATTAAACTCACAATAAAATGGTTAACCCCATATAAGCGCATTAAGCGTTTTGCCGGTAAGTCGCCAGCCACCGATCCATCTACCCAGCGTCGATTAGCCAAATAGGGGCGAGGCTTGCCATCAGAGCCTTTCGCCCATAACCGTACTGGCGGAAACATCCCTGGAACACTACAGGAAGCATGCACCGCCGAGCGAATATAAACATTAGGAGATGTAATAGCGTTCATTAAACGGGAGCTTTGATGCTTTTCAGCTGGGGAAATGGAAATATTGATATATCGCCCGGTTTCTTCAAATGCTTCCTGGAAAGTGATGTCATCGGAAATAAATTCATCCAGGACATGCCCCCACGCCTGTCTGTCTTTGATAGGATCACGCCTTCCCAAAAAAGCATCCAACATATTTTTATACTTGGCCTGGTGATAACGTTTATAGCTAAAGTAGCTGTTACGTAAAGTGTCGTTGGAAAGCGTGCCCAGTTGTGCTGCCATAATGGAGCCAGCACTGGCGCCAGAAATGACATTGGGCAATAAATCCTGGTCGATTAATTCCTGCACTACGCCATGGTGAAAATAAATCAACCCGGCACCGCCACTTAATAAAAGTGCAGAGCGTCCATAGCAGTGACTGGCACGACGAAAGAAATCCAATTTCTCCGCTAAGGGAATTTCGCTCTCTGGTGCGCTGTTTACAAATTCCAGGGATTCTGCAATGGAAGCCACATAATCATCGATTAAATATTTTGTGCCCGCTTTGGCACGTTCATACAGCAGCGGTTGCCCCATACCGCCCATGTTGCCGTGAACGCCTTCGTTCAATGCATAAAGCGTTTCTCGGTAGCTGCCGCTTTCCAGGCATTCACGTAAGCGTTGATTGCGTGCGTTGATTTCAGCATAAGAGTAATTGCTGGATTTCAATGCTTCCCGCCATTTTTGCGCACCTGAAATTTGATCGTGCTCGTGGGCTAACTGCCGCCATTCAAGGTAGCTGGTGACGCTATTCATTTGCCGTTCAAGCTGGCGCAAAGAGGAGTTGCGTGAGAGAGGGTTAAGGCTAACTGCTTGCATGGGCTTGCCCCTGTGTCATGTGGTGTAGTTTAACAACCACGATATCTTCATCATTGTCCATTCATGGTGTCACTTCAACCATGAGCTGGTTGATTAGGATATAAAAGCAGCAATTTTGGCCAATTAAGCATGAATTTGGTAGGGGGTTATCAGCGGGGCGGATGGATCCCCTTGAAGCTGGCTTCCATCTGTCGATTAACTCATTGTGCTTATTGGCCAAATCTGAAACCATATGCTCAAAAAATGAATAATAACAATCCAGAAGGAGGGGGGAATATGCTGCACAGGCTACCTAAGGTGATTCTGTTTGTATTGCTAAACTTGGTTTTTGTAAGCAGTTACGCCTACGAATACGACAACGTTGTTTCTTTAACTGCCAGCGAAAATCTGCCCTTTGAATTGAAGGCCGCGTTTTTATCTGCTCGTCCGGGCACACTGATTCAGCTGCCAGAAGGCACCTTCCATTTCGATGATGAAGTCATTCTCAATACCTCTCATGTCACCTTGCGTGGAAAGGGCATGGATAAAACCATTCTATCCTTCGCCAATCAGCCCAGTGGCGCCCAAGGAATTCTTGTGCAAGCCAATGCCTTTGCGGTGATGGATCTGGCCATCGAAGATACTGCCGGCGACGGCATAAAAATGGAAAACGCCAATGGTGTTGTGGTGCAAAGGGTGCGGGTGGAATGGACCAACGGCCCTAACGAAGAAAACGGTGCTTATGGTTTATATCCAATCAACTGCGATAATGTGCTGATTGAGGACAGCGTAGTAAAGGGCGCTTCTGATGCCGGTTTTTACGTGGGGCAATCGCGTAACATCGTAGTGCGACGCAACCGTGCTGAATATAACGTGGCAGGTATTGAAATTGAAAACTCCATCGGTGCAGATGTGTATGAAAATATCGCCACTAATAACACCGGCGGTATTTTGGTTTTTGATATGCCGAACCTTACTCAGGCAGGCCATCACACCCGTGTTTTTAATAATCAGGTTATCGATAACAATACGGTGAATTTCGCCCCAGAAGGCAACATTGTGGGCAAGGTTCCAACCGGTACTGGGGTGATGGTGTTATCCACTGACTGGGTTCAGGTATACGATAACGAGATCGTTGGTAATAAAACCGTGAACTTTACCTCCTTCAGCTTCAAATCCATTTCCATTTTGGATGGAACGCCTTTGCCTGAAGGCTACGATCCCTACCCAGAACATATATATGTTCACGACAATATCATGAAGAAACAGAAAACCTGGTACTTCGATGGTGGTGAATTTAATTTTCTGGCTAACTTGTTGTTCATTTTAAAGCTACGCCCCACAGCCGACATTATTGTTGATGGTCAAGTGGCTACAGATATCGCCACTGCGGATTGGTGCTTTCACGACAATAAACGTCCAACGGGATCAACAGCTTCCTTCGGCAACATTCAGTTGAACAAAAGCCATTGGTTGCTTGGGTTATTGGGTATTCCTGGTACGCCACCGGTCACCCGATATCCCGAAGAAACCAACTGTACACAAGAACCTTTCCAGGAAATCGTTTTAGATTTGTCGGTATTTGATAATGTGCCGCCTTCGGAACCCGAATACACTGAAGAAGAAATCGCCGCTTACTGTGCGGGGGGTGATCCTGACACGGTAAATTGGCAGGCCTATGTGGTGAACTGTCCGCAGCTGTCCAGTTATCGCCTGTTTGAGCAAAATGATCCTACTGGTGTGGCCAATACTGCACGAGCGGTATCCTATGATCTCACTACACCATTGTTCAGCGACTATGCTGCCAAATATCGGGTAGTGTTTGTTCCCGAAGGTAGCAATATTGTGTATCACGAAACTGAGCCCTTTAGTTTTCCTGTCGGTTCTATCATTGCTAAAACCTTTGCCTTGCCCAGCGCAGGCGGAGAAGAGGTCATCGAGACCCGTTTGTTTATTCATCGGGAAAACGGTTGGAGTGGTGTAGCCTATATCTGGAATCAGCAGGGTGATGCGGATTTAGCATTGGGCGGTGGCTTAGTGCAAAGAGATATTCAGGACTCCGATGGCGCACCTATAACGGTGAATTACCGAATTCCTGATGCCAATCAATGTACCAATTGCCATGGTGTAAAAGGGGATGATGATGATCGCTTTCATAATCTGCCTATTGGCCCCAAAGCCCGCTGGTTGAATAAAGACTACCTGTATGGGGCTGAGCAGGTTAACCAGCTATTACAGTGGCAAAACTTGGGATTACTGACCGGGGCTCCTTTGCCAGCGGAAGCTCCGCGCCTGCCAGTATGGAATGATCCTAACGATGGCACCATGGAGCAACGTGCTAGGGCCTACCTGGAAATCAACTGTGCCCATTGCCATAGTGAAACAGGCCGCGCTAAGCCCACCGGTTTGTGGTTGATGGCAGATCAGCCGCTGGACGCTAACTACGGTCTATGTAAGCCGCCAGTGGCCGCTGGAACGGGTTCAGGTGGTTTGAAGTGGGATATCGTACCTGGCAATGCCGATCTGTCCATATTGGTGTATCGTGCGGAATCCAATGATCCTGCCATTCGCATGCCCGAGCTAGGCCGAAGTGTCGTGCATACCCAGGGCATGGCTTTGGTCAAAGATTGGGTAAATAGTCTCACAGGAAACTGTGATTAAAATTCACCTTAATTGAATTTCTTGCGCATACCCCAATATACATTGAGTATATTGGGGTGATTGTTTTTATCTTATTGGTCAACCTATGAACAAGCGCTGAAACCCCGCCCAGTTATGATATGATTTGCATCCTTTTTGAAGTACCCCAAAACCAATTAGTTGGGGGCATGCTACAGAGCAGTTAGACAAGGGAGCAGTATGAGGCTCCTGGAGGTCGAGACCATATGAATACCGCCGTTACCGATTTTGTGCGCAACCACTTGGATGGTAGCCACCTACAATCCCACCTTTCTGAGGCTGAGAAAACAGAATACCGCCAACAGATTAAAGAACTGTTAATAGAACAGAACGCTGTTTTGGTGGCTCACTATTACACCGACCCTGAAGTGCAGGCGCTAGCGGAAGAAACCGGTGGATGTGTGTCGGATTCCCTGGAAATGGCGCGTTTCGGTAAAGAACACCCAGCTCAGACTTTGTTGGTTGCTGGTGTGAAATTTATGGGTGAAACCGCCAAAATCTTAAGCCCGGAAAAAACAGTGCTAATGCCAACCCTGGAAGCCACTTGTTCCTTGGATATCGGTTGTCCGGTAGATGAATTTAGCGCCTTTTGTGATCAACACCCAGACCGGGAAGTGGTGGTCTACGCCAACACCTCTGCTGCGGTAAAAGCCCGGGCAGATTGGGTTGTGACCTCCAGTATTGCTGTGGAGTTGATCGAGCACCTGCACAGCCAAGGCAAGAAAATTATTTGGGCTCCTGATAAGCATCTGGGTTCATACGTGCAGCGTGAAACCGGTGCCGATGTGTTGCTGTGGGATGGTTCCTGCATTGTGCACGAAGAATTCAAGGCCAAGGGCGTGGAAGACCTGAAGAAGGCTTATCCCAATGCGGCAGTGTTAGTGCACCCCGAATCCCCTGAGCCCATTGTAAAAATCGCTGATGCAGTGGGGTCTACCTCACAGTTGATCAAGGCCAGCCAACCCTTGGATAACGATACTTTTATCGTGGCAACGGACCGTGGCATTTTCTACAAAATGAAACAGCTTTCACCAGAAAAGCATTTTATTGAAGCGCCCACAGGCGGTAACGGTGCCACTTGCCGTTCCTGCGCCCATTGCCCATGGATGGCCATGAACGCATTGGATAATATGGTGGAAGAGCTACGTTCCCATAAAAACGAAATTCACGTGGATGAGGCGCTGATTGAAAAAGCCATGATTCCTTTGAATCGAATGCTGGATTTTTCCGCTAGCTTGAAAAAATAAAGAGTTAGAAATCTAAGCCTTCCGTAGACTGACGTATCTCCTGGATGCGTTGACGAATTCTGGAGGTGATCTGGAATTGGTTCTGTGCCAATGGAATGGCATATTCCAATTGTTCAATGGCTTTGTGCACATGGCCATACAGAAAATAATATTCCGCTTTAGCCTGATACACATTTAGACGATCATTAGCTTTGCCGTAAGCTTCCGCTAACATAAACCACAGTATTGGCCAATTGGGCTGCCAGGTGATTTGCTCTCGCAATACCAAAACCGCGTGATCCGTTTTGTTCATCAGAGTTAACGAATCGGCATAATGCACACTGAGCACATAGTTGTTTGGGGTGTATTCCAAGCCTTTTTCTAAAAGTTTTGCCGCTTCTTTATAACGACCTGCTTTATTTAGAATCTCCGCTAATGTGGCAACATAGGTGATGCGATTAGGGCGTTTCTCCAAAAGGTTTTCCATTGTATCAATGGCGTCGTCCAAGCGATTGGTTTTGTAATAGGCGCAAGCCAGAGCGTATTCCAAAATCTCTAAAAATACTTTGGAGTCTTTGCGCTGTCGTTCCAGGTCGGTTACTTTGGCTACGGCATCTTTGGCAAAGTCCACGGTCATGCGTGCTTTCATCAACTCAAATTCCAGGGATTTGCTGGAAGGCGTGATTGGCATTTGAGATGCACGTGATCGAGTATCGGTAATACGGGATTCTGTAACGGGGTGAGTGAGCAGAAATTCAGGGGGCAAATCTCCGTAATAACGCATACTTCGTTGTAAAGATTCAAAAAAATCCGCCATGGC
>JBFKSL010000295.1:0-5818 GCA_041626995.1 Ketobacter sp.
GAAACTACATTGTCAATGATAAGATTTTAATGGTTTCAACCATAGTCAGTGTGTATTTTGCTGGTCGCTTTGCTTCCCGGTTTCTTGAGTTAAGAAAGCATGCCCCCTTGGTGGACAGGGTGTTAACCGTAATCCTTGCGGTATTTGTATTCATGCTGATTCCTGCGTTATTGTTGCAGGAAAGGTACGTACTACCGCTACTGTCTGTTATGGAGTTATTCGTATGCGTATTTGCCATTGCCGCAATGATATTACTTTGTTTTAACGGCAACTATTGGGCTAGGCATTTGTTGGCAGGTTGGTCAATTCTCATTATGGGAACCATTGTGTTTGTGTTTTCAAATTTGGGAATGGTTGACCGAAACATTTTTGTGGAATATATGCATGCCGGTGGGATGGCCTTGGGCAATGTTATGGTCACCAGTGCGTTGGCAGCTCGCCTGGGCAAAGAACGAAGCGCTAAAAATCACGCTTTGAGTCAAGCGCTAGAGCTGGCGCAGGAAGTGGCTGACCTCAATCAAGAGAAAGAACAATTGGCCTATAGCGCCAATATGGAATTAGAGCGTCGGGTTGAGCAAAAAACCCAACAACTACATGGTATGTTGCAAGAATTAAAAATCAGCAACCAACAGCTCACTTATGCTACCCAAACTGACGCATTAACCGGAATCGGAAATCGTCGTTATCTTGATAGTCGTTTTCCGGAGCTGATTAAGCAATGCCAGCAACATCGAACTGCTTTGGGTATTCTGGTCATAGATGCGGATCACTTTAAACAGATTAATGATAAGTATGGTCATTTGGTTGGTGATCAGTGCTTAAAAAAATTGGCCACCATCTTAAGGCGTTTTTCTCGACGTGATCTGGATGTGCTTGTCCGCTATGGTGGAGAAGAATTTGTTTTGCTACTCACAGCCACTGATGTTGATGGTGCCCGTAATGTAGCAGAGGCGATTCGTAACTATGTAGAGAACTCTGCTTTCTGGGTGGATCAGCAAAAATTGCCCGTCACAGTTAGTATCGGGTTGCACGTGGGTATACCGCCGCAAAACGCCGATGGCGATAGCCTGTTACAAAAAGCCGATAAAGCACTTTATGCTGCCAAGCGCAATGGCCGCAACCGGGTAGAATTGCACGAAGAATGCAGTTCTACTGCTAACGCTTGATTAATTCCCCTTAATTACTCCATTATGTAGAAAGCGCATTAAATGGAGTGAAATCATGTCAGAAACCGATGTTCATGCACCATTACGGCAAGATGTAAGAATGCTTGGCCAGCTTTTAGGGCATACTTTGCAGGAGCAGGAAAGCCCGGTACTGCTGGAGCTGGTGGAAGAAATTCGAAAACTGGCAAAACATGCGCGGGCAGGGCATGAAGAACATTCCCAAAAACTAATTGAAAAACTGTCTAAGCTTGACCCTGACTTGCTGGTTCCGGTGGCAAGAGCATTCAGCCATTTTTTGAATTTGGCAAACCTGGCAGAACAATACCATCGCGTGCGCCGACGCAGAGCTTACCAACAAAATCAGCGCCAGGATCAGCGTGCCACCATGTCGGAATTATTGCCCCGTTTGCAGCGCGCCAATTTTTCTGATGGTCAAATTTTGCAATCATTGAACTCCATATCAATCGATTTGGTGTTAACTGCGCATCCCACCGAAGTTACCCGCCGAACATTAATTCGAAAATACGACGAAATCACTCATTGCTTGGAATTGTTGGATACCGTGAATTTAACGGATATTGAACGCAACCGAGTGATGGAAAAACTAAAACGCAATATCGTTTCTGCTTGGAACTCCGATGAGATTCGTCAGGAAAGGCCAACTCCTGTGGATGAAGCCCGTTGGGGGTTTGTTACCATCGAACAAACCTTATGGCATGCAGTACCGGAATACATTCGCGAACTGGACGAATGGTGTGTAGAAAATATTGGTCAAACCTTACCTATGGAATTCTCTCCTTTTGTTTTCTCTTCATGGATGGGTGGGGATCGAGATGGCAACCCCAATGTAACCGCGCAAGTAACGGAAGAAGTTTTATTATTGGCCCGTTGGATGGCAGCTGATCTGCTTAGCCACGACTTTGAAGAATTGCATATGGAACTGTCCATGACGGAATGCAACTCAGAATTGAGGTCATTGGTGGGAGAAAGCAAAGAGCCCTATCGTTCAATATTAAAACCACTGCGTGATGGTCTTGTTGAAACAAAAAATTATTTAAATACATGTTTAGCCAATGAAGAATGGCGGGGTGATCCACCGATCACGGATAAACAAACCTTGTTGCAGCCATTGTTGATTTGCCATCGTTCCTTAATGGAATGTGGCATGGCAGAAATCGCCAATGGGGAATTGTTGGATACTATCCGCAGGTTAAATACCTTCGGAGTCAATCTACAACGCCTAGATATTCGCCAGGAATCTTCTCGCCATGCGGATGCCTTGGCAGCTATAACTCAAGCGCTCGGTTTGGGTGATTATTTGCAATGGACAGAACAACAAAAACAGGCCTTCTTAATCGAAGAATTGCAAAGCCCAAGGCCTTTAATACCTGACGGTCTGCAGTGCAGTGAAGAGGTTCAGGAAGTGCTCAACACCTTTGCCATGTTGGCGCGGCAGTCAATAGATGCCCTGGGTGCTTACGTGATTTCCATGGCCCATGTGCCCTCCGATGTGTTGGCAGTTTTGCTTCTGCAAAAAGAAGCAGGTATGAAACAGCTAATGCGTGTAGTGCCCTTGTTTGAAACCCTCGATGACTTAAAACAGGCCGAAGAAACTTTGCGCTGCCTGTTTGAAGTGGAGTGGTATCGAAATCACATCCAAGGCCAGCAGGAAGTGATGATTGGCTATTCCGATTCCGCCAAAGACGGTGGCTTTTTGGCGGCGGCTTGGGTGCAATATCAGGCCCAGGAAGCGCTGACCAATTTATGCAAATCCTATGATGTTCAACTTACCCTATTCCATGGTCGGGGAGGTTCCACCAGTCGAGGCGGGGCGCCTTCCTATGAAGCCATTTTGTCGCAACCGCCTGGTTCCGTTAGTGGCCGAATCAGAATTACCGAGCAAGGCGAAGTGATTCGAGCCAAGTTCAGCCCCTTTGGCGTTGCCATTCGAACCCTGCAGAGGTACGTAGCCGCAACTCTGGAAGCGACTTTGCTGCAACAAAGTCCCCCACAGCCTGAATGGCGTGGCATTATGGATCAATTGGCGGAGCAGGGTATGAGCTCCTACAGAAGCCTGGTGCGGGACGACCCGCGGTTTCTGCACTACTTCCACTACGCAACACCAGAGCAAGAGCTGCAAAGGTTGCCATTGGGAAGCCGCCCTGCCAAACGCAGAAAAGATGGTGGGATCGAAACGTTGCGTGCCATCCCCTGGGTATTTGCCTGGACACAGATGCGTTTAATGTTACCAGGGTGGTTGGGCGCTGATGTGGCTTTCGGTAAAGCCCTGGAGGACGGCAAGGGTGCCACCTTGCATGAAATGTATGAGCGCTGGCCTTTTTTTCGTATGCTGATTGGAATGCTGGAAATGGTGCTGGCAAAATCGGATGCACAAATAGCAGCGTATTATGAACGCCGCCTGGCACAACCTGAAGACCGCCCTTTAGGCCAGGAATTACGCACTCGTTTGGAAGAAATGGTGGATTTGGTTAACAGCATTACCCAGCACAGCAGCCTTTTACAGAACAATACTGTGATACGGAGGTCTATAGATGTGCGTAACCCCTATTTAGACCCACTGCATATGTTGCAGGTGGAACTGATGCGGGTATTAAGGGAGAAGGCCTCAGAAACACCAAAGGAGGCACGGGCGTTGATGATTACCGTGGCGGGAATCGCAGCGGGAATGCGCAATACCGGTTAAATCCAGTTTTGGCTGGTTGTAATTCCGCTTGGGGGCTGATTTAATGCCCTGCCAAGCAGGTATGGTGGCGCCATACTGAATCTTATTCGGAGTAATAAATGAGTTTTAAATTCAAGGCATTAGGCCTGGCTTCTGCCCTGTTGATGACAGGCTGTGGCTCGGGAGATAACGCAGTAGAAGGTCATGGCGGTGTGCCGTTTGTTGATTTTACAGTGAATGGGGAAAGCTATCCTACTGAGGTTACGGTTGCGCGTTTTCATCAGAATTATGATGAAAACACTAGAACAAACAATAATGGTACACCCGATAACCCTGATGATGATTTTGAAGAAATTATCAACGTGTTCTGTGACCCTCAGACTTATGCAAATGGTACCACCATAAATGACAGCTATCCTGAGTATTGTGCCAATGAGCGATCGTTTATTAACGCAACAAACTTAGGCATACGTTTTGCGGTGCGCCTTTTTAATAATACCTATGAAGACTTCGATCTGACTTATACCGGTATTGGTTTTACTATCCGCATATTTGAGTTTGACAATACTCAGCCCGAGAATCTTGGTGATGAAGTGTGGAATTCAGACTATGAATTTCAAAGAAGCGTAGAGATCTTTCGGGCTGCTGGGGATGATGAGATAGAAAACCACTCTCTTGAAACCCATACAATTACGTTGGATCCAGTGGGTATTTACCCAGATCCGCGTCAAGTGGGCTCGAACGGCTATGTACTCTATTTCACTGGTAAGCAAAACATAATTGATCCATCTCCGACTGCTGTGGATTTTGATCCTGCCAACTTGTACGCTTGGCCATCTGCAACTGGAGAGTATGATGGTAGTTGTGACTGGTCACCAGTGGCAATTGAATATACAGATATTCCTAATGCTTCAGACCCTAATTACGAACGAGTGATATGCGATAGCAAGGCCTTGCTACCATATCCATCAGTGGATGTGCCCTCTAACTATGCAGATCCTATCTACTCTCAAGAGCTGGGAGAAGAAGGCTATATAAAATTCATCGCCCGTGTTGAATTCAACTTCAACAACGGTGAATTTCAGTCACCAGAAGATATCGTGATAACCATCACTCCTCCACCGGAAGACTAACAGTTAATAGAAATGGAAAACCAAATGTCGCAGCCGCGCAATCTTGGCGCTGGCCGCGACAGATGTCTCACGCAATCAGCTTATGCGTGGCTTCGTTGATGTCCTTGCCAAGATAGTAGCTGCTGCTTAGCAAGGCCGGCACCATTAGCAATCCGAACACAACCATTGTGAACAGGGATGCGTTCACAAGGAACATGCCCCAGAACCCACCAATTGTCAGAGCCATCACGGCTGCAAAAGAAAGGCTGTCGATTGCCAGTTGTCTTACAGTTGAAGTTGCCAGTTTCATAGTGAACTCCTTAATTTATCTGACACAACATTGATACAAGCCAGACCTACTAACCTCAAAACAGACATTTTTTGTTGGAGTCCCAGTTGTCTGATTTGGCGGGTTTGCTGCTTTTGGAAACCCGCTTCGGTTACTAGTGTTACCGTTTCATCAGTAACAGGAATAATTCTAGTTGCTTAAATTAGAATATTCCGCCTAATTTTCTTTCAAACATTGTGTTTACATGTCATGAAGAATAAAAAATGATCTTTTTAAGCTTCATTGTTTACAAGTGTACACTAAATTTATGGGAAGTCTAGTAACTATTTCGCATTTTGGTGTTTCTAAAGGTAACAGGTAACACTTTTGTGAACTGTGTAACTACTGATTGTTTTTGTCAAAGGCCCTGAGCTGAGAGGTCATTGTTATAGGGCTTTAAAAGGAGCACCCTATGTGGCCTTGCGTGGCCAGTGAGTCAGAATTGCCTGCTGGTAACCAAAGCGCTCGCTAAATCCTTGTAATTAAAGGGTTAGCGCAAATTTACAATAAAGAGGAATGGTTGAATGAC
>JBFKSL010000296.1:0-5801 GCA_041626995.1 Ketobacter sp.
ACCAACAAAATTTTACCCTCATAGTCTTTCTCTGTAACCACCTTGTTGTTTTCATCGGTAATGACCGAAGAGCGCCCCACTTCGGAACCGGTTCCAGCAGTGGTGGGAATAGCAATCACCGGCACCATGCCTTTGATATTTACCCGGGTCCAGTTATCACCCACATCTTCAAACGACCAAATGGATTCTTCCTGCCCAACCATTAGAGCAATGGCCTTACCCGCATCCAATGCAGAACCGCCACCAAAAGCAATTACACCATCATGCTGACTGGATTTAAAAACCTTTACGCCTTGTTCAATATTATCACCCGATGGGTTGCCTTTAATGCTGCTGAACACATCCACTTGCATACCAAAATCTTTGCAGTGCTGTAGCAGCGTTTGCGTCATGGGTAGGGCCACAAGACCAGGGTCTGTCACTAACAGCGGCGCTTTCATACCAAGCTGCTGACAATACACGGCGAGCTGTGTGGAGCGATTGGTGCCCACATGCACTTGTGTTGGGTAATTCCAACTGGCTGCCACACTGTCCATAGCCATTACACTCTTTTCAAATGGAAGGATTTTGGGCGAGTTAATGACTCATAGCCCACCGTTGATAATGTACACCCTTTGCCGGAATGCTTCACACCAGTCCACGCCAAGGCTGGATCGAGATAATCACAGCGGTTGATAAAAAAGGTTCCAGTATGCAGTTGTTCACCAATCTGAATGCCTTCTTCTTCGTTTTGGGTAAACACCGCTGCGGTTAATCCGAACTCAGAATCATTCATTAAGTGTATCGCTTCCTGATCATTCTGCACGCTTTGCACGCCCAAAACCGGGCCGAAAGACTCTTCTTTCATAACACGCATGCTGTGATCCACTTGGGTCAGCAACTGCGGCGCCAAATAGGGGCTACCCACTTGATTCATATGGAATTGTGCCGGGTCGATATGAGCTTTTGCGCCCTGGCTAATGGCATCATTTATTTGTCCGCGAACAAAATCAGCGGCGGATGCTTTTACCATGGGGCCTAATGTGGTGGTTTCTTCATCCGAACGGCCCAGTTGGTATTTCTGAATCAGCTGCACAGCTTTTTCCACAAACTCATCAAATAAGGATGCGTGTACATAGGCTCGTTCAATGCCACAACAGGACTGTCCGGAATTAAAAAAAGCACCATCCACAATGGTTTCCACTGCATAGTGTAAGTTGGCATCTTGACGCACATAGGCGGGATCTTTTCCTCCCAACTCCAAGCCAATGCTTTTAAAACTGCCTGCGGCTGCCCGCTCAACCATTCTCCCTCCGGCCACAGAACCAGTGAAAGCAATATGGTGTATTTGTGGCGCTTGGATAAGTTGTTCAGTATGTTCGTGACTCAGATGTAAAAATTGAAATACCCCCTTGGGCAACCCAGCTTTTTCTGCCGCCACAGAAAACTGCTCTGCACACAAAGGCGTTTGTGCAGAGTGTTTCAGTATCACAGTGTTACCGGCAACCAATGCAGGAATAATGCTGTTAACTGCCGTTAAGTAAGGATAGTTCCAGGGCGCAATCACAAATACCACGCCTAATGGTTCACGAGATATGTAACGTTTAAAACCCGTTTTATCTGGCAACGAAATGTTAGCCAAGGCTTGAGGGGCAGCGTCAATCATAAAATTCGCCCGCTCCTGCAAGCCACTTACCTCTCCTTTGGCAAATTTAATGGGGCGCCCCATTTGCCAGCAAATCTGTTGTGCGATCTCATCTGCATTTTCCACCATGGCATCGATCATGGTTCGGCATAATGCTTGCCTTTCTTGCAAAGGCCTTTGCTTCCACTGCTGTTGTGCTTGTTGCGCATCGTGTAATGTTTCAGCGATCTTCTGTTCATCCGCATAATGCCGGGTAACATACACGCTGTTATCGATGGGCGATATTACTTCAAATGAATTCATAATTTATCTCAGCCCGAGCGATCAAATAATTTCGAAGTAACGTTTCAATTCCCAATCCGTAATATGTTTACGGAATTCCTGTGCTTCCCAAATACGGGTGGCAGCATAATGTTGCACGAAGTCTTGGCCGAATAAATGTTTGGCAGCTTCAGATTGCTGTAACTGTTGCGCAGCCTGATCCAACGTATTGGGAAGCGCTAAGCAATGTGGAAAGGTTTGTTCGTAAGCGTTGCCTTTCACTTGCGACTCCGGCTCCAGTTTTTGATCAATTCCCATCAAGCCAGAACCTAAGGCAGCCGCTAACGCCAAATAAGGATTGGCATCGGCAGAACCAAAACGAAATTCCACCCGCTGTGATGCTTCCGACCCAGGAATAACACGCAATGCGGTGGTGCGATTCTCTACGCCCCAGGTTGCGTGTGTGGGCGCCCAAAAACCCGGAACCATACGTGAATAGGCATTAACGGTTTGAGCGTACATGGCGGTAAGTTCTGGCATGTATTTTTGCTGTCCTGCCACAAACTGCCTTTGTAACTCGCTCATATTATTGGGCTCATTAGCGCTGTAAAAATCAGAGGTTTTATTACGCTGATGCTGCAAGGAAATATGAATGTGGCCGCTTTGGCCAGGGTAATCGTTACTCCATTTCGCCATAAAGGTGGCCATCATACTGTTGCGCTGCGCCCACACTTTGGTAAACGTTTTAAATAATGCGGCCTTGTCGGCGGCATCTAAACCGCTATCCACATTGATGGCGGCTTCCAACACCCCAGGGCCGGTTTCGGTGTGCAAACCTTCCAGCGGAAAATCCATGTATTCACACAAGGATAATAAGTCCTGATACATTTCATTGTGCACTGAATTTCTTAACATGGAATAACCAAAGAAACCCGGCGTGATGGGCTTTAGATTTTGATAATCTTTTTCACGAATGGAATGCGGTGTTTCTTCAAACAGAAAAAATTCATATTCAAACGCAGCCTGGACAGTCAGATCCATACTGTCGGCAATTTGCAGAACCCGTTTTAATGCACCTCGCGGACATAGCTTCTCCGCGTCGTCGGCAAACTCCGCTTGAAAGAACAACATACCGGGTTCTTCATATACTTCGCGGCAAGATTGGGGAATGATTCGCACTGGCGCATCCGGGTAACCGGTTTGCCAACCTGTGTATTGAATGCCTACATCTTCATACAGTTGATCGTTGCTGTCCCAACCCAAAACCACATCGCAGAAACCAAAACCTTTTTTCAAGGCAGAGAAAAATTTGTCGCGACTCATATACTTACCGCGCAACACGCCATCTAAATCCACCAAACCCACTTTTACATGTTTCAGGTTCCGCTGTTGAACAATGGCCATAGCCTGTTCCGCAGTGGTAATGGATCGTGGATTAAGTGGTGCATTTGCGTCGGCCATGGCAGTATTTCCTGTGTTTTATTCTAAGTAAGTGTAGCCGGTTAATCCTTCCCGTAGCTCCTTTAAAAAGCCTGCCTGTTCTGTGGCACTTAACCCAGTAGATACCAGCTGTTCATGAATCTGCTGTTGCAGTTGCATGGTATCGAATTGTACGTAGCGCAGAATGTGATCCACCGTGTCACCTTTCACAGTGTTCACCACTTCGAAACCACCTTGGTCATCCAAACGCACATCGATGGCATCGGTATCGCCAAACAGGTTATGCATGTCGCCCAGAATTTCCTGGTAGGCCCCCACCATAAAAATGGCCAGGGAATATGGCGCTTGATTAGGATTGTTAGGCAACGGCAAACTACTGGCCAGGTCATGGGTATCCACATAATGGTTAATACGGCCATCGGAATCACAGGTAATATCCTGCACAATGCCCCGCTTGGTAAGTGGATATTGCAACCCCTGGATTGGCAGAACCGGAAAAACCTGATCAATGCCCCAGGCATCGGGCACCGATTGAAACAGTGAGAAATTCAGGAAGATTTTATTGGCCAGCTTTTCGTTCAACTCATCCAATATATCGCGGTGAGCACGGGAAGAGCTATCCAGTTTTTCACGCAGGGCCACGCAGGCAGCACCGTAGATTTCTTCAGCCTGAGCTTTTTGCTCCAAACTTAATACACCATGTGTATACATACCCTGGGCTTCGCTCAGGCGATACATCACCTCGTGGTACAGCTCCGGCAATATTTTGCTGCGATCAGCTTGCTCTATTTGATGATAACATCGAGCCAGTTCCTGCAACACCAAAGGCGCGTTTTGATCCGGTTCTTGGGGAACATGAATGGCCGGGCCTTCTTCGCCAATCACATTGCTCACCAACACCGCATGATGGGCCGTCATAGCGCGGCCCGATTCAGAAATCACATTTGGCACAGGCAGGCTTTCACTCTGAGCCACCTCATTTAAGGCCAACACGATGTTGTATGCGTATTCCTCCATGGAGTAGTTCATAGAGCAGTAGCTGCGGGAACGGGTGCCCTCATAATCCACCCCCAGGCCACCACCCACATCCACCAGGTTTACGCCACAACCGGCTTTACGCAATTCCGCATAGTAACGAGCGGCCTCTTTCATGCCCTGTTGAATATCTCGAATATTGGAGATCTGTGAGCCTAAATGGAAGTGCAATAACTGCAACTGATCCAAGCCATTCTGTTGTTTGAGCCGGGCAATGACCTGCAAGATTTGGGTGGAAGACAGGCCAAATTTCGATTTTTCACCACCGGTATTTTGCCAGTTACCTTTGCCGATAGAACTTAATCGAGCACGCACACCAATGCGCGGCGACACCTGCATGGCTTGTGCTTCTGTTAGCACCAGTTCCAGCTCGCTCATTTTTTCCACCACGATATAAACGCGGCGGCCCATTTTTTCTCCAATCAGAGCCAGACGCACAAACTCACTGTCTTTGTACCCATTACAGACAATCACAGAGTTGGGGCGACTAAGGGCAAGCACCGCCATTAGCTCTGGTTTGCTGCCTGCCTCCAGCCCAACATCGGCATGCTCACTGGCAAGCTGCGTATTGTAGAGCTGCTCCACCACCTGCCGCTGCTGATTCACCTTGATGGGGTAAACCGCTGTGTAATTGCCCTTATATTGAAGCGTTTCCATGGCTTGGATGAAGGCATCACTGAGCTTGGCTACCCGGTGCTGAAGAATATCCAAAAAACGGATCAATAACGGTTGCTGCAAGCCCATTTCCTGAGCACGATTCAGAACCTGTTGCAGGGCTACCCGAGGCTTTTGCGGGCTGGTACCCACATCCACTTCACCGTTTTCGTTAATGTCGAAATAGCCCTCGCTCCAATAGTCGATACTGTAGGTTTCGCGCGCCTGTTCTATGTTCTGTTTTGCCATGATGTTTCCATTAAAAATGCTTGGCCAGGGAACCGTTCTCCGGTAAATTTGCGGCCAATTCTTAGGTCATTTCAGCAGAGTATCCGCACATGAGCAATAACTGGTTTACCGAAATATTTGGCGATGAAGGTACTTCCTTCGGCCTGGAAATCAATGAAAAATTGCATGAAGAACAGACCGAATATCAATTTTTGGAAATCTATGACACCAAAACCTTCGGCAAACTCATGGTTTTGGATGGCTGCGTGATGCTGACCCAACGCGACAACTTCCTTTATCACGAAATGATGACTCACCCCGCCCTATTTACCCACCCCGACCCGAAACGGGTGGCCATTATCGGCGGCGGCGACTGCGGCACCCTGCGTGAGGTATTAAAACATCCTGGCGTTGAACGCTGCACTCAAATTGATATTGATGAGCGTGTAACCTGGGCGTCACAAACCTGGTTTCCTGAGTTGTGCGATTCCAATTCTGACCCACGCGCTGAGTTACTGTTCGATGACGGCATTGCCTGGGTGAAGAATTCAGCGCCAGA
>JBFKSL010000297.1:0-5788 GCA_041626995.1 Ketobacter sp.
AGATCGATGATTACACCAAGTACGTAGGAATCTACGGAGCTAAAGGTCTGGCTTGGATTAAAGTGAACGAGTTGGCCAAAGGCATTGAAGGCTTGCAGTCTCCCATCGTAAAGAATATGACCAATGTGGTAATGGAAATGATGGCACGTTTGGGAGCACAAGATGGTGATATCGTGTTCTTTGGTGCGGGTAAAGCTACTATCGTCAATGAGTCCATTGGTGCGTTGCGTATCAAATTGGGCCATGACTTGAATATGGTGGAAGGAGATTGGGCTCCGTTGTGGGTTGTGGATTTCCCCATGTTTGAAGAAGACGATAACGGTGGCTGGAATGCTTTGCACCACCCATTTACGGCGCCTTCCTGTGATCCGGAAACGTTGGAAAAAGCGCCTGGTGAAGCCTTATCTCGTGCCTATGATATGGTGTTGAATGGCACAGAGTTGGGTGGTGGTTCTATTCGTATCCATGATCCTGAAACCCAGAAAACGGTTTTCCGTGCGTTGGATATTGGGGATGAGGAGGCCAACGATAAGTTTGGCTTCTTGCTGGATGCATTGAAGTACGGTTGCCCTCCACACGGTGGTTTGGCGTTTGGTTTGGATCGCTTGATTATGTTGATGACGGGCGCACACTCTATCCGTGACGTGATTGCCTTCCCTAAAACCCAAACAGCGGCCTGTGTGATGACTGCGGCACCTTCTACTGTAGATGGTAAGCAGTTGCGTGAGGTTGGGATTCGAATTCGAGAAGAGAAGAAAGAGCAGTAAAAAATTCCGCTTGAGTGGAGGCTTGGCGGAGAGTTGCTTTCACAGCGCGGACACTTGGCCTGCGGCTGTCCTGCGCTTCTCAAATTGAGCAGCGGCGGGGCAACTCGCGCTAAAGCGCTCAAACACTCCCCGCCTTTTCTCTGCTCAATTTTGCGATGCTCGGCTGCGTGTAAGTGCTGTGAAGGCGACTCTCCGCCGTGCAGGCAGCTTCTCACCGAATGTGATGAGAATAACTGAAAGGAGAAAACCATGGCCGGTCATAGTAAATGGGCCAACATAAAACACCGTAAAGCCGCGCAAGATGCCAAGCGCGGAAAAATCTTCACTCGCTTAATTCGAGAAATTACCATCGCCGCCCGCAGTGGTGGCAACCCCGAGGATAACCCCCGTTTACGCCTGGCAATGGACAAAGCCCTGGGCGCCAATATGACCAAAGACACTATCGAGCGTGCCGTTAAGCGTGGTGCCGGTGGTGATGATGATACCCAATTAGACGAGTTAACCTACGAGGGATACGGAGTAGGGGGTGTTGCGGTAATCGTAGAGGCCATGACAGATAACCGCAATCGCACCGCCGGAGAAGTGCGCCATGCCTTCAGTAAATTTGGTGGCAACCTGGGAACCGACGGTTCGGTAGCCTTCCAGTTTAATAAGCAGGGTGAAATCAACTTTGAGCCCGGCGCCGATGAAGATCAAATCATGGAAGTGGCGCTGGAAGCGGGCGCAGACGATGTAGTGACCCATGATGATGGCAGTATTGATGTCATCACGCCCTGGGAGGGCCTGACTAAGGTAAAAGCTGCGTTAGATACGGCCGGTTTAAAATCTGCCAATGCAGAAATCAACATGGCGCCTTCCGTGCAGGTGGATTTGGATGTAGACACCGCCACTACGGTGCTAAAAATGATAGATATGCTAGAAGATCTCGATGACGTGCAGAACGTTTTCACCAACGCCAATTTTACGCAAGAACTAATGGAACAGATTGGCGAATAAGCGTCATTCATTAGTATCAAGACCATATCCAAAAGGCTGCTCATGTAAAAGCGGCCTTTTTTTATTCAGCATTTTTCGCCTTTTTAAAGCGGTAATAATTCATAACGCCTAAATTGGTTGCTCCGTAAACTGTACTCAATCGCAAGCAACTCACTAAACGTATTGCAACGCGGTCAACGGAATGAGACTAAATAGGAGAACAGTCAATGCAAATTGGAAACGTACTCGTCACAGCGTTAATCATCTGCTTGGCAGCAGCGATGATGCTGTTCATTGTTAACCCCGCCTATTTAGTTGTTGTTGCAGATCACTCAATCCTGTTCATCATTGCAGCAGGAATCGTCGGTCTCGTGGGTGCTCGCGAGAAAACGCCTTCCGAGGCGTAACCCCCCCTAAAGCGGCACCACCCCGGGTGCCGCTTCTTTTCTAACCTTATGAAATTAGTAGCAAATTATAAGTGACACGGCTGTCAGTGCTGCTAGACTAATCTCCAAATAACAGGAAAACAGGCTTAAAACTGCCCAATGGCAATAGTCCTTGGTATCGACCCTGGTTCTCGCGTAACCGGTTATGGAGTGATTTATTCAAAAGGATCTGAGCTGAGCTATGTGGATAGCGGTTGCATCCGCACGCAATCGGCCACTTCCCTGAGCGAAAAACTCGATATTATTTATCGTGGTGTTAGCGAAGTGATTCAGCTGCATTCTCCTCAAGAAGTGGGAATCGAGCAGGTGTTTATGGCACGCAATGCTGATTCTGCTTTAAAGTTGGGGCAGGCAAGGGGGGCAGCCATCGTTGCCTGTACCTTCAATAAAATACCCGTATTCGAATATTCTGCCCGTCAGGTAAAACAATCTGTGGTGGGTACTGGCAGTGCTGATAAAACCCAAGTACAAACTATGATTTGTCATTTGCTGGGCTTAAATAAAACGCCTCAGGCGGATGCCGCCGATGCCTTGGGGGTCGCTGTTTGCCACACCCACATGACACAAGGCATGATTCGCATGGCAGGGGCAAAAAAAGTCCGAAGAGGCCGTTTGCGTTAACGATTTAGACCATCGGAAAATACATGATAGGTAGAATAAAAGGCACTTTAATCGAAAAACAGGCACCCTGGTTATTGGTGGACGTTTCAGGTGTGGGCTACGAAATTGAAGCCCCTATGACCACCTTCTATCGTTTACCGGAAAACGGAAAAGAAGTCATCTTACACACTCATTTCGTGGTGCGAGAAGATGCGCAACTGCTTTACGGATTTTACGAAAAAAACGAGCGTGAGCTGTTTCGCGTTTTAATTAAAGTGAATGGTGTTGGGCCAAAAATGGCGCTGGCCATATTATCCGGTATGGAAGGTCAGGAATTCGTGCGCTGTGTTCAGGATCACGATACTAATACTCTGGTAAAATTACCCGGCGTAGGTAAGAAAACCGCTGAACGTTTGGTGATTGAAATGCAGGACAGAGTCAAAGATTTCAGCGAATGGCAACCGGAGCCCACTTTAACCCCTGCAGGTGGCTTGCAAGCCCGAAGCACCAAAGTGGAAATTAACGAAGCAGAAAGCGCTTTGATTTCTCTGGGCTATAAACCCCAAGAAGCCAGTCGTGCCATTGCGGCCTTGTCCACCGATGGTATGAAGAGCGAAGAGATTATCCGTTTAGCATTAAAAAGCATGGTAACCCCATAGCACTATGATTGAATCCGATCGATTAATATCACCCCAGGCCAATAAAGACGATGCCTATGACAGGGCGATTCGACCCACCAGTTTGGCAGAATATACCGGTCAGGAAGCGGTGCGGGAGCAGATGGAGATTTTTATCTCGGCTGCTCGTGGTCGCCAGGAAGCGTTAGATCACACTTTGATTTTTGGCCCGCCGGGGTTAGGTAAAACCACTTTGGCCAATATCATTGCCAACGAAATGAGCGGTAATTTAAAAAGCACATCTGGCCCTGTGTTGGAAAAAGCCGGAGACCTGGCGGCATTACTGACCAATTTGGAAGAGGGTGATGTGTTATTCGTGGATGAAATTCACCGCTTAAGCCCAGTGGTGGAAGAAATTCTTTATCCTGCCATGGAAGACTACCAGCTCGACATTATGATTGGTGAAGGCCCTGCTGCGCGCTCCATTAAAATCGATTTGCCTGCATTTACACTGGTTGGAGCCACCACGAGAGCCGGTTTGCTTACCTCGCCGTTGCGTGATCGTTTTGGGATTGTGCAACGCCTGGAGTTCTATTCTATTGAAGAATTAGGCCGCATCGTTTCACGTTCAGCTGCCATCATGGGTGTTAGCATGGAAGCAGAAGGGGCGTTGGAGATTGCCCGTCGTAGTCGTGGCACGCCGCGTATCGCCAACCGGCTATTGCGCCGCGTACGTGACTACGCTGAAGTGAAAAGCGATGGTACTGTATCGGCGGAAGTGGCCGGTCTGGCATTGGATATGCTGAAAGTAGATAGCCATGGTTTTGACACCATGGATCGTCGTCTGCTGCTTACCATTATGGAAAAGTTTGATGGTGGCCCGGTGGGATTGGAAAACTTGGCGGCAGCCATCAGCGAAGAGTCCGGTACCTTGGAAGACGTGGTTGAACCCTACCTGATTCAACAAGGCTTTATTATGCGTACTCCCCGAGGCAGGGTGGCTACCCGTATGGCCTACGAGCATTTCGGTTTAAAAGCACCGCAAACCAGCGTTGCATCGGCACAAGATCTTTTTAGTAATGAATGAATTTTCCATAAAGGTTAGGGTCTATTTGGAAGACACCGATGCCGGTGGCATTGTGTATTACGTGAATTACCTTAAATTTATGGAGCGCGCCCGTACGGATTGGTTGCGACATGTGGGCTCCCGGTTTGAAGAGCTGTATCAAAGCAACCTGCAATTTGTGGTGCACAGCCTGGAAGCTCAATATAAAAAGCCGGCACGTATGGATGATGAACTCACCATAACCGCAACGGTGGAAAAATTAGGTCGAACCTATATTCTGTTCCGTCAGCAGGTAATCAAGCAGGCAGAGATTATGTGCGAAGCCCTGGTCAAAGTGGCCTGTGTGGATTCCCAAAGCATCAAGCCCGCGGCAATCCCAGCAACCTTAAAACAACAGTTAACCCCATAAGGAGCAAACCAAAGTGGAATCCATGTCTGTCTGGCGCTTGATCATTGATGCGTCCATAGTGGTGCAACTGGTGATGCTGATTTTAATGGCGTTGTCCGTTATCTCTTGGTACATGATCTGGCAGCGACAAACCACCATGTCGAAAACCAGGCGAGCATTGCAGAATTTCGAAGAGCGATTCTGGTCTGGCATCGATCTAAGTCGCTTGTTTGTGCAAGTAAATAGTGAACCCAATGCCTTTAGCGGTCAGGAAAATATTTTTCGGGCGGGTTTTAAAGAATTTGCTCGCTTGCGCAAAAATGTGGGCAGTGATCCAGACTCTGTGATGGAGGGCACTGAGCGCTCAATGCGCGTGGCGTTGTTGCGGGAACAGGAAAAGCTTGAAGCGAACTTGCCCTTTTTGGCCACGGTGGGCTCCACCAGCCCATATATTGGCTTATTTGGAACTGTATGGGGCATCATGCACTCTTTCTTGGCGTTAGCTAACGAATCTCAAGCCACCTTGTCTTTGGTGGCTCCGGGTATTGCTGAAGCCCTAATCGCGACCGCCATTGGCTTATTCGCAGCGATCCCGGCTGTTGTGGCGTACAACCGCTATTCCGCCTTGGTTGATCGTTTACTTCACAGTTACGAAACGTTTATGGATGAGTTTTCTAGCATTCTGCATCGCAAGGCTCATTCAGGTGAACCTGAAGAAAAGAAACCCGCACCCACGGCTAAATAACCATGGCAAATAAAAAAACCACAGTTCGCCGCAAGCCCATGTCAGAAATTAACGTGGTGCCCTACATCGATGTTATGTTGGTGTTGCTGGTGGTGTTTATGATTACTGCACCCATGATGACGGCTGGCATAAAGGTGGATTTGCCTGATGCGAACGCTGAACCACTGGTAATGCCGAAAAATGA
>JBFKSL010000298.1:0-5786 GCA_041626995.1 Ketobacter sp.
GACGCACACGGCGTTGACCCGCGTTGTATACCCAAGCACGGCGAGGTTCCTTGATTTGGTCAATGGTTTCATGAACCAAAAGAACGTTACCGGCTAAACGAGGCGGTGCTACTACTTTCTGTTTAAAGTAGAACATCACGTTGTCGTCTTTGCCTTCGGCATAGTCGGTCAGGGTGGTGACGGGGGCCAGTTGATCATGGAACATAACCATGTTGTATTTGCCGTTGGCCTGCGGGGTTACCTGGCCAATGGTACGGTTTAGGGTTTCACCACGATAGCGGCCAATATGGTTCCATACCACTTCCACACCGTTTTGCGGAATGGGGAAGGGGTAACCCAACACGTTAAAGTTTTTCAGGCCGGTGGCACCAACGGTGTCGGTTTCCACGGCATTCTTTTTGGTTAGCTTGGCCACGTGATCAGGCAGCGCGTAGGTGCGGCGGGATTTATACACCGGCATACGGTAGCTGTCTGGGTAGCGTTTGAACATGGCAAGTTGGCCAGGACTTAGCTTGTCTTTGTATTGATCCACGTTAGCAGCCGTGATGGTGAACAGCGGTTTGTCATCCGGGAAGGGATTACACAAAAATTCGCTGCCATCATAGCAGGCAGGTGCTTTTTGCAAGCCGCCTTCCCATTTGGGAATGGTGCCATCAGCGTTACCGGCCACTTCCGCTCCGGTTGGGGTCAATTCACTGCCGCCCAGTTTGTCGGCTTCTGCTTGGGATACCTTAGCGAACGCTGGAGCCGCTGCCAGGGAGGAGGCCAACAACGCGCTGGCTAGAAGCTTTGATTTCATAGTTGGTTTCATATTCATTTCCTTAGTTCCCCCCACTACTTAGAATGAAGCGGAAGCGCTGATGGCGTAGAAGTCGCGGTCAGCAAGTTGGTTATAGGGTTCGGCGCCGTAGAAGTCGGTATAGGATACTTTCAGCGTGTAAGCGTGTTCGTATTCGGCTTCTAGGGAAAGGCCTATGGCTTTACGGTCTTCAATGAAGGTGCCCACAGGGCTGTTGCCTTTTACGTCGTGGTTAAAGCTGATCACTGGCTTTAAGTTAACGCCTGCAAATACGTTGCTGTATTCACCGGCAAAGCGCATGCGATAGCCCCAGGAGTTGGCGTCTGGGAATACATCGTAATTTTCAGCTGTAAGTGGTGCTTGGTAGGGGCTGTTTAAAAGAATCGTTCTCTTGTCTGGGATAGTGGCATAGTTATACGCCAGATCGAGAATAACGACCCAGCGGGATGCACCTAACACTCGGTCGAGGAAATGGATAAATGAAAGTTCTGTTTGATAGAACTCTTCTCTAACGTAACCGCGAATATATTCACCAGATTCATTGGTTAGATAGCAGCTTTGTTTGCCGCAGAGATCGGAAGGTAAACCAATGCCTGCTTTGATAACTTCAGCATCTTCAATTTGCATCGGCATGTTTTCGCGATAGCTAATTTCGCCAGAAACGGCTGTGGCGCCACCAGGAAGACCAAAGTCGATATTGGTGTTGAAGCTTACGCCCCACAGTCGAATATCTTCTGGGTATTCAACAATTAGCTCAGCTGTTGGTAGTAATAGAACGCCTTGGGTGCCAAAGCCCGCTCCGTAGCCTTGGGCAAATGCTGCTGCCCAGAATAACGCTCCGCCTGCTTCACCTATGCTTGCGTCGGGAGCGGTAGCGTCATTATCCAAGCCTTGGCTAATAAAGTACGCGGCGAGGTCGGCCGCTGCTGGAGAGGTAGCCCCAAATGTGTCTACAAAAACTTCGTTATAAAGCTCTGCAGTTGATTCGGTGCCGGTCAGTGCTGGTGACCAAGGGCCGCCTATTAAGTAAAAAGGATTAGATGGATCGTAACTCACACCAGTGGGTAGATAACTAACAGTGTCGTCCCATCCGCCTGGGATCAAAGGAGAAAGCTGATTCATTTGAGCGTGAATGGAGGCATTAAGTGCACCAATGTTGCCGTTACGTTGCAATCCTATCAGTGCAGCTGGAAGGCCTGCCGCAGCAGCAGTGTCAGGTAGTCTAATACCGGCTACTGGTGTTCTTGAGTCATATTGCATGTGATAGAAACCAACTTCTGTTTCTATAGTGTCAATATAATAGCGGAATGCAATACCAAACTGGTTTTCTTCGTCAGGTTCAATAAACTCACCTCTAGGTAAGTTATACGCCGATGCTGGAAGGCCGCCTACAACTGCGCCCGGATCGGAACCGCCGGCGAAGAATCCTGCCTTACAATTGTCAGGGACCGTGTCGGAAGTTGAGAAATAGCTACCGCAGAATGGAATTTGAGTTTTCTCCCATTCATATTGATAAAACGCTTCGACACTTAGGTTTTCGGTTAAACCTAATGACGCATATACCATTCCTACAGGTAATAAGGCTTCTTTCAGTTCTGCTCCTGGGGCTAAAAGAGCATTCACATCAACGGGGTTGGCGCTGTTAATACCGTTAGCAAAAAACAAGCCTTCGCCCCAGCTAACTACCTGTTTCCCCGCGCGAACGTTTAAAGGCATTTCACCGAGATACCAGTTTCCCCATACAAAAGCATCCAATATGTCTGCGCTACGACCATCGCTTTGATTGGGCTCTATGGAGTTGTTTTGGTCATCAAGAGGACTGCCAGGGTAATAGGCAGGGTAATCTGTTCGGCCATCACCATTTACAATTCGATGGTCGTAATATGCGTGGCCGCGTACAAAGGCACCGTAGTCTTTATAATTTAACTCTACATCAACTGTTGCTTTAATGATTTCACTGTAGGTTGAGCCTTTTTTCCAGGCCAGATTGGAGTTGTCTTGCGAACTAGTGTCCGGGTGTGAGTGATCGCCAGGATTATCTCCTGCTGCATAAGCCGCCGCCGCATTGTATGCACCTACACTACGATAATCCCGATCCGATGCCCGCCAAGCGGCCCCCATGGACACAGTGGTATCTACCTGCATTCGAAAATCATCTTGAACGTATTCAAATGCATGCGCTGGCGTAACAGCCCCTGCCGCAGCAATTGCGGCCGCCAGTGCGGTCACTTTGAAGTGGTTGTTATTTGCCATTAGAGTCGAACTCCGTTTAGTAAGAATTTTTATGTCGAAGACCAAATCGTGCCTTGAATTGAAATGCGCAGAACAATAAGAGGAAGCAGGAGCAATCTGGGTTTTATTCTTATTGCAATCGCTTATAGCAATTCGTTAGACGCACCTTCTCAGTTTGGTTGCTAAAAAATATATACGTAAAACAACAGTTCGTGAAATTTTCTTATGAATTTTTTTACAAATTGGCCGATTTTTGTCAGGTAAATGGCATCTTTGTTGGTTTTTATATTGAATACCGATATGACTGGTCGGTTTTATTAGGTTTGGTACTTATTGGTGGAAATAAAGTAAAATGGCTCGATGCAAATAAATCTGATTCAATCTCTTAACCAAGCACAAGTTCAAGCTGTCACATCCGAAGCGCATCGTTTATTGGTATTAGCGGGTGCGGGCAGTGGAAAAACCCGTGTTTTAGTCCATAGGATTGCTTGGTTAATACAAGAAAAACAGCTTTCGCCCTATAACATTCTGGCGGTTACCTTCACTAATAAAGCGGCAGCAGAAATGCGTCAGCGCATTGAGCGCCTATTGCGGTCACCGGCCAGTTCCATGTGGGTGGGTACTTTCCATGGCATTGCTCATCGCTTGCTGCGAACGCACTGGCAGGAAGCAAAATTACCGCAAAACTTTCAGATTCTGGATTCTGATGATCAGCTGCGATTAATTAAGCGCACCATGCGCGCAATGGAGCTGGACGACTCACGTTTTCCACCAAAACAGGCGCAAGCTTTTATTAATAGTCATAAAGATGAAGGATTAAGACCAGAGCACATTGATTTCGGTCATGATCTTTATCAAAAGACCTTAACTGAAGTGTATGGCCAGTATCAGGAAGCCTGCGATCGTGGCGGTATGGTGGATTTTGCTGAATTGCTGCTGCGTAGTCACGAGCTATGGTTAAACAATCCAACCATTCTGGCTCATTATCAGCAGCGTTTTCGCCATATGTTGGTGGACGAATTTCAGGATACCAACCGCATTCAATATGCTTGGCTGCAAGTGTTAGCGGGTAAACAAATTCCCGTGACCATTGTGGGGGATGACGATCAGTCCATATATGGATGGCGTGGTGCCCGTATAGAAAACATCCGCTCTTTTGGTGATGATTTTGGTCGTACGGAAGTGGTTCGTTTGGAGCAAAACTATCGTTCTACTGCCATGATATTGAATGCGGCCAATGGCGTGATTGCCAATAACCGTGATCGCTTAGGTAAGCAGTTGTGGACTTCCGGCGAAGACGGTGAGCCTATTTCTTTGTATGCCGCGTTTAACGAGGTGGATGAAGCTCGCTTTGTGGCGGAGCGAATTCAGCATGTGGTGCAACAGGGGTTGCGTCGTAGTGAAGTGGCCATTTTGTATCGCTCGAATGCTCAGTCACGGGTGCTGGAAGAAGCCATGTTGAGGGCCAGTATTCCTTATCGCATTTATGGTGGGCATCGCTTTTTTGAGCGTGCGGAAATAAAAAATGCGTTGGCTTATTTGCGTTTGATCTGTCATCGGGATGACGATGCCGCGTTTGAGCGAGTGGTAAATACGCCCAGCCGTGGTTTGGGTGATAAGTCCCTGGAAAAAATTCGCAACGCGGCCCGCGAATTAAAAATTCCACTTTGGCAGGCCAGTTTAACTGTGCTTCAGCACAAAGAGTTAGCTACTAAAGCCAGCAATTCCTTGCGCGGGTTTATGGCTATGATCGAGCAATTGGATCAGGATACGCGTGGTTTGGGGTTGTCTGAGCAGGCTGAGCGGGTTGTCGAAGAGTCGGGGTTGATTCCGTTTCATCAAAATGAAAAAGGGGACCGTGGTGAAGCGCGGGTGGAAAATTTAAAAGAACTCATCAGCGCAACTCGCGAGTTTGAAGCTAGCGGTGAAGAGGAAGAGAGCAACCTGATTGCTTTTCTGAATCACGCTGCATTGGAAGCCGGTGAAACCCAGGCCGAAGAGGATGAAGGCTGTGTGCAGATGATGACGCTGCATTCCGCCAAAGGTTTGGAATTTCCGTTGGTGTTTATGGTGGGAGTGGAGGAAGGCTTGTTTCCGTCTACACAGTCAGTGGAAGATTTTGGCCGCATGGAAGAGGAGCGGCGTTTGGCTTATGTGGGTATCACTCGGGCCATGAAAAAGTTGTTTATCAGCTATGCGGAAAGCCGACGAATTTATGGCTCAGAAAACTTGCATGCTCCATCGCGGTTTATTCGTGAAATACCTGCTCATTGTCTGCAAGAGATTCGAGCAGCGGCCAAAATCACCCGGCCGGTCGCACCGCAAAAGCGCAGAGGTGTGGTAGATGCGGATTCGCCTTATCAGTTGGGTAGGTCGGTGCGGCACCCTAAGTTTGGCGATGGGGTGATTTTGGGGTGTGAGGGCAACGGGCCTAATGCTCAGGTGCATATTAATTTTGCGTCGGTGGGCGAGAAGCGGTTGGTGGCGCAATATGCGCGCTTGGAGATGCTGTGACCCCGTAACCTCTTGACTCCACCGGCCCAATCAGGGAGCCTTTGCCACCATACAATATAAAAAGACCAGGGAGTCCATCCATCATGTGGAAACGCATCACGCTGCTCGTCGTCGCCAGTCTCGTATTTCTGGCTGGCTGTAAAGACGAATCCAAACCCGCAACACAAACTGCTGCTCCGCAGCAAACCTTCAAGTGGAAAATGGTTACCACCTGGCCGAAAAATTATCCTGGCCTGGGTGC
>JBFKSL010000299.1:0-5783 GCA_041626995.1 Ketobacter sp.
ATGACATTCAGCGTTGGCTGGTGCTGTCATCCACCAGTCAGCGTCGAATTTTGGATAAAGCGGTAAGTGAGTATAAACATTTGAATTTGGACGGTTGTATCTTCACAAAACTGGACGAATCCGCCAGTTTGGGCGAGGCTTTAAGTGTGGCGATAGAAGCGCAGCTTCCCATCGCCTATATTACAGACGGCCAAAACATACCGGATGACATTGCTCAACCGCACGCATCCCGCCTCATCAATCACGCCATTGCCCTGGCAAAAGGCTATTCCATGGATGATGAACAGGTGGCGGACTTATACAGCAATGCCCTAACGGAAATGGAGCCGGATGTGGCATATGGATAGAGAATTTTATGAGTAACCATCCTGTACAGGTTATCGCTATCACCGGCGGAAAAGGTGGAGTTGGTAAAAGTAATGTTTCCGTAAACTTGGCTGTGTGTCTGGCGGAAATGGGGCGCAGAGTCGTGCTATTGGATGCTGATTTAGGGTTGGCTAATTTAGACATCCTGCTAGGCATCACCCCACGTGAAAATCTTTCCCACGTTTTAAGAGGCGAATGCAGCTTAAAGGATATTCTAGTGGAAGGCCCATCAGGCATTCGCATTGTCCCTGCTTCTTCTGGCACTCAAGAGTTGGTGCAAATGGGCCCTCGTGAACATGCGGGCCTGATCCATGCATTCAGTGAAATCAGCAATGATGTGGATGTGTTGTTAATTGACACCGCTGCGGGCATTTCCGAAATGGTGGTCAGTTTTGTCACGGCCGCACAAGAGAGCTTGTTCGTCGTTACCAATGAGCCTACTTCCATTACCGATGCTTATGCCATGATGAAATTGCTGAATCAGCAGCATGGAGTTTATCGGTTTAATGTTTTGGCAAACATGGTGCGCACACAACAGGAAGGTCGAGAGATTTATGCCAAACTGAGCAAAGTGACTGATCGATTTTTGGATGTTGCGCTACAGTTTACAGGCTGCGTGCCCTTTGATGACTATCTGCGCAAAGCGGTGATGCGACAAAAGCCGGTGGTGGAAGCCTATCCGCGCAGCAAAGCGGCTTTAGCATTTCGAACCCTGGCCAATAAGGTGGATAGCTGGCCGTTGCCCACAACCCCGCGAGGCCATTTAGAGTTTTTTGTGGATAGGCTAGTGCAGGGCGCAGTTGCTCGCTAAAGGAAATCATGCTGGGTTCGAAGCGAAGGATTATGTATAACGACGAATCAGCACCACATTTGGACGACTTGGTGGAGCAATATACGCCGTTGGTGAAGCGTATTGCGCATCACCTGATGGCGCGCATGCCGTCTTCGGTAGCGGTTGAGGATCTCTATCAAGCTGGTTTGATCGGTTTGCTGGACGCAATTAAACGCTTCGACAGTTCCAAAGGTGCCAGTTTTGATACCTATGCGGGCATACGCATACGCGGAGCGATGGTGGATGATGTGCGTAAAGGGGAATGGGCGCCACGCTCCGTTCATCGTAATGCACGTCGCATTCAAGAAGCCATTCGTGAAGTGGAGAATCGTACTGGCGCAGATGCAAGCGATCGCCAAGTAGCTGAAGAACTTGGTATTTCCATCGAAGAATATCACAGTATGCTGCATGACAGCATGGCCACCCGGCTATTTAGCCTCAGTGAATTAGACTCACCTGATGATGTAATTGATACCAATTTGCATGAGTCACCCAGCGACGATCCCTACGATGAGCTCCAGCATGGTGTTTTTCGAACCCATCTTGCTTGCGCTATAGAACAACTTTCTGAAAGAGAGCAGCTTGTTATGTCTCTTTATTATGAAGAAGAGTTGAACCTAAAAGAAATTGGAGAGGTGCTGGGTGTCAGTGAATCCCGGGTCAGTCAGATACATAGCCAAGCGGCGCAAAGATTGCGCGCTCGCTTACAAGAGTGGCTTTGATTCTTATACAAAAACTGGATACCCGCCATTCTGCTACTAGACTTACCTTTAAGAGATTGTTGTTTGGCCAACACATAGAGTGAACTGGGTTCATTGGAGGCAACCTTGGACAAGAATATGAAAATTCTTATCGTTGATGATTTTTCCACGATGAGACGCATTATCAAAAATTTGTTGAGGGATCTGGGTTTTACCAACACTCAGGAAGCAGACGATGGTAGCACGGCATTACCCATGCTGAAGGGCTCGGATTTTGATTTTCTGGTAACCGACTGGAACATGCCTGGCATGACCGGTATCGATTTATTAAAAGCTGTTCGTGCTGACGAAAAACTGCAAAGTTTGCCGGTGTTAATGGTGACAGCAGAAGCGAAACGCGAACAAATTATTGAAGCGGCGCAAGCCGGTGTGAATGGGTATGTTGTAAAACCCTTTACCGCGCAAGCACTGAAGGAAAAGATCGAAAAAATCTTTGAGCGTGTTGATGCCTAACACCATCCAGCCGGAATAGGGAATGTGAGAACAGCATGGCCGAGCAAATGATGCAGGATTCGTTAGTGGAGTATGCAAAAGTTCTCGTTGCACAACTGGAAAGTGGTAATGCGAAAGAAGCCATGCAAACCATCTCCAGCTTGCATACTCAACGAGAGCAAGTGCTATTTCAGGAAGTGGGAAAGCTAACCCGAAGTTTACATGAATCCATAAAGAACTTTCAGATTGATACCGCTAACTCTGAAATGAAAGAAGAAATGTCGCGTATGCAGGATGCGTCGGAACGCCTTAGCTATGTGATTGAAAAAACCGAGCAGGCCGCCAACAAAACTATGGACATGGTGGAGAATACCATGCCTGTATCCTCCGATTTAGGTGACAGCGCCCGCCAATTAAAAGATGATTGGGATCGGTTTCTGCGTAAAGAAATGGATGCGTCGGAATTTCGGGAACTCACCAGGCGGGTAGGAACTTTTCTAAATTCGGCCACTGAAGAAACTTCAAAAATCGATTCAAATCTTTCCGATATTATGCTGGCACAAGATTTTCAGGATCTAACTGGGCAAGTGATCAAACGCGTTATTCAGCTTGTACAGGAAGTGGAAGACAATTTGGTGAGCTTGGTGTCCATGGCAGGAGCAATAGATCAAATAACCGGTGTGAAGCATGAGCTGACAGACTTGAATGCTGGTGCGAAAGAGAAGGATATTGGTCCGGAAGGCCCCATCATTAATCCAGAACAACGCGAAGACGTGGTATCCGGGCAGGATGATGTAGACGCGTTGCTGTCCAGCTTAGGTTTTTAAGGGAGTAGGGGATGAGTTTCGACGCAGATGAAGAGATATTACAGGACTTTTTAGTCGAAGCTGGTGAAATTCTCGAAGTATTAAACGAGCAACTGGTTGATTTGGAAAACCGACCAGATGATGCCGATTTGTTAAATGCTATTTTTCGTGGTTTCCACACAGTAAAAGGCGGCGCTGGATTCCTGCAGCTGGACACATTGGTGGATTTATGTCACGCAGCAGAAAATATTTTCGATTTATTACGTAATGGAAAACTTACCCTTAGTGCGGAACTGATGGACGTGGTGTTACAGGCATTGGATTCTGTAAATTCCATGTTTGAGGAAGTTCATGCGCGCAAATACCCTGAACCGGCTGATCCCGCATTAATGCAAGCACTGCATGCCATATTGGAAGGGGATGCACCTGTGGCACCAGCTGCGGAGCCTGTAGTCGAGGCTCCTGTATCTGAATCTTCCCCTCGGGCAGATGCTGGACAGCCAAAAGATGGTGATATTACCGACGAAGAGTTTGAGCAATTCCTGGATGCATTAGATGATGGCGAGAAACAGAAATCCGCGGCACCAGCGCCAAGTAGTGAAGATTCTGGAATAGATCTTTTTGATGATGATGAAGAAGTGGCGGCAGCATCGACTTCGTCTTCTTCAACCAATGATGAAATTACCGAAGCAGAATTTGAAGCTTTGCTGGATCAGTTGCATGGCAAAGGAAAAATTTCTGGTGCCCCAAAAGCTGAGGAATCCGAACCGGTTAGGGAAGAGCCGAAAAACGCTGACGAAATCACCGATGACGAATTCGAAGCATTACTGGATGAGTTGCATGGAAAAGGAAAACACGGAGGCATTCCTGCTTCAGATTCGCCACCGCCTGCCGCCGAAGAAAAGGCAGCGCCTGCTGCCGGTGGTGAAGATTTAATATCGGACGATGAATTCGAAAACCTATTGGATGAGCTACACGGCAAGGGTAAAGGCCCAACCAAAGGAAAAGTAGAAAGTGCGCCAGAATCACAAGTGCCCGCTGTTTCTGAAGCTAAACCAAAAGCAGAGCCAAAACCTGAACCGGCTCCTCCAGCCGCAGCGCCCAAGGCAGAATCTAAGCCTGCCCCTGCGGCAAAACCCGCAGCTCAAAAACCTGCGGCTCGTGCCGGAGCGAAAGACAGCGCACCGCCCGCTGCAGAAAATACCGTACGTGTTGATACCAAACGTTTAGATGACATCATGAACATGGTGGGTGAATTGGTGTTGGTGCGTAACCGTTTGGTGCGATTAGGGTTAAGAACCGCCGATGAAGATTTAGCAAAAGCTGTAGCCAATTTGGATGTGGTGACCGGCGATCTGCAAACCGCGGTTATGAAAACCCGAATGCAGCCTATCAAAAAGGTATTTGGTCGTTTCCCTCGCGTTGTGCGGGATTTGGCTCGTAACCTTAAAAAAGAAATCACCTTGGAGCTTGAAGGCGAAGAAACTGATCTGGATAAAAACCTGGTTGAAGCACTGGCAGACCCTTTAGTGCATTTGGTGCGTAACAGCGTCGATCATGGCATTGAAGCACCCGAAGTGCGTGAACAGGCGGGTAAGCCTCGAATGGGTAAAGTGTTTCTGGCTGCAGAGCAAGAGGGCGATCATATAGTGCTATCCATTACCGACGATGGCGGTGGTATGGATCCAGACGTGTTACGAAGCAAAGCTGTAGATAAAGGTCTGATGGATGCGGAGACTGCTGATCGTTTAAGTGATACAGAAGCATTTAATTTAATCTTCCACCCAGGCTTTTCCACCAAAGAACAGATTTCCGATGTGTCGGGTCGTGGCGTGGGCATGGATGTGGTGAAAACCAAAATTTCTCAGTTGAATGGCACCATTGATGTTCATTCTGAAAAGGGTGTTGGCACCCGAATTGCCATAAAAGTACCACTCACATTGGCCATTATGCCTACCTTAATGGTGATGTTAGGCTCCCAAGCTTTTGCATTGCCCTTGGTGAATGTGAATGAAATCTTCCACTTGGATTTGTCACGAACCAATGTGGTGGATGGGCAGGAAGTCGTAGTGGTAAGAGAAAAAGCGTTGCCACTTTTTCATTTAAAACGCTGGTTGATCAATGGTTCCGAAATTGAAAACCAAGAAGCCCACGTTGTGATTGTCAGCGTTGGAACACAAAAAGTAGGGTTCGTTGTGGATCAGCTAATTGGGCAAGAGGAAGTGGTGATTAAGCCTTTAGGTAAAATGCTGCATGGCACCCCAGGTATGGCGGGTGCAACGATCACCGGGGACGGTCGTATAGCCCTAATATTGGATATCCCCAGTATGTTGAAAGCATACGCGCAGAGGATGTAAATTTATATTTGGCACCCTGCAGTGGTTTGGGAGTTTCTGAATGCCAATCAATGTGCTAGTGGTGGACGATTCTGCATTTTTTCGGCGCAGAATCAAAGAAATACTGGAGAAGAATTCAGAGCTAAAAGTCATTGGCTTTGCAGATAATGGCCGTAGTGCCATAGAAAAAACTAAAGAACTCAAACCCGATGTGATCACCATGGACTATGAAATGCCGTTAATGGATGGC
>JBFKSL010000300.1:0-5769 GCA_041626995.1 Ketobacter sp.
CTAGTTTCCAATCCCTTTAAAAATTGGGGTTAGTACACATCAATAGGCGGTAATTCCAGTTCTGCCAGGCAGTTTAAGCCTCGCAAGCCATCATGATTGTTGGGGTAGAGGCAAACTTTATAGGGCGTGATTAGCAGTGCTTTTCCGTCTACTATGCCCACATAGCCAGAGGTATAGTTGCTGACACAAATGCCGTCTTCAAACCGAATGGGATTGTTTTCATCTATATTGGTGTAAGATAGCAAGCCGTTTCCCAGAGCATCGCCAATGCTTTCGTGGCTTTTATAGCAGGCCAGAGCGTTCCGGGTAATGGCGATAATCAGGCCGTTGTGAAGCTGTAGCAGCTGGGCGGGCTCTTGATTCAGGCTTTCACTGAATACATGCGCGATAATACTATCGGGTTTTGTCATAACGTAATTCAAATTTAACTGTATTTTGACTGAGTATACTGAACATTCAAATAAAGTAGCCACCCCCCGCTACCATGTAGCCGTGGAGCTGGTAGAAGCCATTGCAGAATACCTGGAAGCCCAGGGTTTGTCAGTGCCTGAGTTTTATCGGCAGCAGAACTTTTCTGTGGATGAAGAGGGGCAGAATGGTTATGTTAGCCTGCAACGGTTTTCAGAGCTATTCGAGGCTGCGGCCCAGTTCTCTAGCGAGCCCTATATTGGCCTCAAAGTAGGGGAGAACTTCCTGGCCAAGCATTGGGGACGGTTGGGTTATTTGATCATGGCCGGTGAGAACGGCATGGAAGGCGTGCAGTATATTCAGCGCTTTGCTGCCATAGTGACGAACGGGATTGAGTTGCAATGGCGTATGGAAGAGCAATCGCTTATCTGCGATTTTTGTTTGTTGGAACCTGTCTGTCGTCATGTGTTGGATTATCTGGTTTCCAGCAGTTACTCCTTGTCACAAATGACATCGGATAATGATATGCAATATGAGAGAATCAGTTTTACCCATGATGGTGGGCCAGACATCGAGGTATATCAGAAGCTGTTCTCCTGCCCCTGCGAATTTAACCAACCACACAATAAAATTGAAGTGAGCCTTGAACGCTTACAGCAACTTTCTACTTACCGTGATCCTCGCTTAAAACAGATCTTGGAAGAACATGCCTCCCAGGTTTTACAGGATTTATCCAGTGGAGATGAATGGTTGCAGCAAGTACAAGCCTGGGTGATTGAGTTGCTTCCCAATGGAACTCCTGCGTTAAAACAGGTGTGCGAGCATTTCGGTCAAAATGAAAGAACCTTTCAGCGCGCTTTATCTAAGAACGGTATTACGTTTCAGGAACTGATCGATGAGTTGCGCCAGCGTTTGGCCATGGAATACATTAAAAACGATTATAACTTTTTAGATGTGGCCATGATGTTAGGCTATTCAGAGCAAAGCGCATTTCATCGTGCCTTTAAGCGTTGGACAGGGCAAACCCCTTCTCAGTATCGTCGTCAATTGGCAGAGCATTAGAAAAAGGCAGGTTGCCCTGCCTTTACTGGATTAGCGTTTTGTTAGCGTGCAAGGAAAGCCGTCTTTCGGTACAGCCAAAGGTACAATTTGGAATGGCATTTCGTAGCCGGTGGGTACTTCCAAGCGATAGCGTTTCAAAAAATGAAATAAAAATACTTTCGATTGGATTTCGGCGAAATTCAGCCCCAGGCATTTGTGATGGCCACCGCCAAAAGGCACCCACTGATAGAAATGCTTTTTGTGTTCAGCCCGTTCATCATTAAAACGCTCAGGATCGAACTTGTACGGGTTGGTCCAATATTCTTTCATATAGTGAGTATGCAAAGGTACAACGCCAACGGCTGCATTTCGAGGTATCTTGTAACCTTGAAACTCGCAATCGTTAATGGCTCGACGCGGAATGGTCGGCAGTGGTGGGTGCATTCTTAGGGTTTCTCGGAACACCAGTCCGGTTTTTTCAAGCTTATCTAAATCTTCGTAGCTTACTTCATCCTTATTTAAGCTTTGCATTTCCTTATAAAGAGCCTCTTGCCATTCGGGATTTTTTGCCAGGCAATACAGCAAAGAGGTAAGTGTGCTCGTGGTGGTATCATGGGCGGCAAATAGTAAAAAGATCATGTGATCGATAATTTCGCGATCCGTTAGCTTTTCATTATTTTCCCCTTTTGAATGGCAGATTTGGGTGAAAAAATCGGCTTCGTTGCTATTGCGTTTTTCTGCCACAAGGCTGCCAATAAATTTCTCTAGATAACGACGGCCTTTTATGCCTTTCCACCAGGTTGTGCCTGGAATTGGGGCTCTTAAAACTGCAAGCGAAGCATCGACAGCGGCAATAAAGGATTCATTGACCTTTTGCGCTTCTGCGCCCATTTTCATACCCAAAAATAATTCTGAACCGGTGCTGAGCAGCAATTCTTTTATGTGATCAAAAAAACGCATCTTCTCGTTTACTGGCCAGTTTTCGATGCCCTGGGTAAACAGTGGATTCATCTTCTCCACGTAATTGATCATCGCATGCTTTTTGAATGCCCCCTGCAAAATCTTGCGATGGACTTTGTGGTTTTCAAAATCTCTTAACATCAAACCATTGGGAAAGAGTTCTTCCAACACAATATCCCAGGCTTTTTTGCTGGAGAAGTTGCGGTTTTCGTCCTTCAGAATGAATTCATTAGCGTCCGGGCCGGTAAGGGTAATAACATCCTGCATAATGGCGCGGTAGCGGAAAACAGGCCCATGCTTTTGCTCCATACGGTTTACCAGGCCATGGAAGTCTTTTAGAAAATGAAAGGTAAACCCCACCACGGGCATACCGTTTTCCCCTGGTATATGGGTGACTTTATTGCTGGGCTTTTTGGGTAGTTTCAGTGCGTTATCTGCAATGCTCGCCATGGATTTCCTCTATTTATGATTGTTGACGGGTCAGTCATGGTTAAATTTAAGCACAGCCAGCAAGCGCTGTTTTGACATCATCCACAATTTGGCATGGGGTGATGTCAATTTTGTAGGGTATTTGTTGGGTAACAGAATTAGTTTTTTGCCTACCATCTCGAAAAGAACTAACAACATGATTTGTTATATAAAGGAACCTCATTTAAGATTGCTGTTACAAACAATAAACTAAAATAATTAGGAGTGAGGCTATGGGGTGGCGTTGTGGTGCAGGGTATCTTGGCGTTGTATTCGTTGTTCTTAGCAGTCTTTCTGTTCAAGCTGAGCCTGGCCATTCCGAGTCAACCGATCAGCTCATCATTAAACTCAAACCGCAGCCTTCTTCTTCGGCGCAACGGGTGATGCCCAGCGAAGTGCTGGAGCGATTGCAACAGGCGCGAGACATAAACGGTAATATAGTGCGCACCATGGGTAATGGTGCGCATGTGGTGAAGTTGGCGCGTGATCATTCTCGCCAGGAAATGCAGGATTTGCAGGCGTTGTTGAGCCAGTACGATGATATTGAATATGCGGAGCCTGATCACCGGGTTGTGCCTGCTGCAGACCCCTATTATTCGTATCAGTGGTACATACTCAATACCAGTACTGGCATTAATGCCGGTATGGTGAGAGATTACAGTGATGGTTCAGGTGTGGTTGTTGGGGTGTTGGATACTGGGGTGCTGCCTCACGAGGATCTCATCGATAGTGTGATTCCTGGCTACGACCTTATTGGAGATTTGTTTACAGCCAACGACGGTGACGGCCGGGATGCTGATCCATCTGATCCTGGAGATGGTGTGCTTGCGGGTGAATGTGGTGGTGGTAACCCTACAGAAAACCGTAAAAGCACATGGCACGGAACCAATGTGTCTGCGTTGATTGCTGCCCCAGCCGATAATGGTGTGGGTATTCACGGCCTTGCGCCGGGAGCGCAAATTCAGCCCATCCGTGTGCTAGGTCGTTGCGGTGGCTATACCTCAGATATTGCCGATGGCATTATGTGGGGAGCAGGTTATCCGTTAGCTGGTGTGCCCAGTAACCCAACGCCTGCCAGTATCTTGAATTTAAGCTTAAGCACCTCGTCACCGACGGAATGTAGCCAAACCTATATGGACGCCATCGGTGCCGCCCTTGATGCTGGAGTGTTAGTTGTGGCCGCCGCAGGCAACGATTCTGGTAATGCAGACGAGCACGCACCGGCAAATTGTCCTGGTGTTATTACTGTCGCTGCCACAGACCGCCAGGGCAATCGAGCAGAATATAGTAACGTTGGTTCTGTAGTGGATCTTGCGGCGCCTGGAGGCACGCTAGAGTATGTGGGTGATTTTAATGGCATTTGGACCGCATCCAGTAGTGGTGAATACGCCCCTGGTGTGGACACCTATGTTTCCAAGCAGGGCACCAGTTTATCGACTCCAATGGTATCCGCCACATTGGCCTTAATGAAAAGTGCAAAGCCAGAAGCGACAGCACAAGAATTAAAACAAGACCTTCTTAATACCACCCATGATTTTCCTGGTGCCTGTACCGGTTGCGGAAGTGGTATGTTGGATGTGGATGAAGCGGTTAGGCGAGTACTCGGTCTAACGGTTGAAAATGGTGTGGCTGATTTGGGTGTGGTGTTAAAAGGAAACAACGGTAAGCTTGTGGAAGATCCTGATAATCCGGATGAAGGCACTATACAGTACAAAGCAGAAGTTACCAATTATGGGCCTGATGGTACTTATGATGTGAGTGTTGGATTTGTTTTTCCGGAACAGGCGACACTGGAACAATTGTCCAGCGATGTGTATACGCTTTGCAATATTGACACCATTGTATGCAAGCAGGTCAATCTGGTGAGTGGGCAAAAGGCAACGTTCTATGTCACAGTGCGCACCAGTAACCGTAATAAAATGGATTTTTCAGTCAGTGCTTATGGCCCCGATACCGACCCTAACCTTGATAACAATTATGCTACAGGGCGTTTCGGCGGTGCATTTCTTTATGAAATTTTAATGCTGATAAGCTTGTTTGCTGTAAGAAAATTTTTTCGTAAAAGTTAAGCTGGTTCAGCAAGTTCTAAAGGTTGGTTGCTTTCATTAGGAAGCAACCAATTATCCAATTTTTGTAACAGATGTGGCAGCATGAATAAATCATATAGTAGCGCTACTATAATGATTCCAGTCATGATGAATGCAGTGGTTTGATTTGGCCCAAAAATAGAAAGGGTTAATACCGCCATACCAATGGATAAAATCAAAGTCGTTAGCATTAACGCTGAACCCACTTGCTCAAAGGTCTGGTTGATGGCCTGTTCCACATTAAAGCCCGTTTTGCGAAAACCTAAATAGCGTTTAAGAATATGAATGCTGTCGTCTACTACAATGCCAAGGCTAATGCTTAGCGTACCCGCAGCCGCAATATCAATAACGCCAACGCTAGCGCCCCATAGCCCATATACAATTCCCGCAGGGAACAGATTAGGAATCAAACTGAGAATTCCTAATTTTAAATTTCCTAAAAACAGGCCGATTAAAATGGAGATCACCATGGCGGATAACAAGCCGCCTATAAACATATTGGTGGTGAGTTCTTTTCCAATGCTGGCAAACAGCAATGCATGGCCGGTCACCGAAAACTGATATTCAGAAGCATTGGTTTGCAACCAATTTATAATTTCTTTCTCCAAAGTCAATAATTGCTGGCTGCGTAGTTTGGGGATGCCAACAGAAATAACAGCGCTGCGAAACTTGTCATCTAAACCTATGCTGGCTGGCGTATTTTCCGGTGCTGCCATTTGATACACATTCCAAAGATCCGCTGCTGTGGTGGAATCTAAGGGAGGAGAGGCCCATTTTAAGTTGTTCTCATGCAGATGTCGTTTCA
>JBFKSL010000301.1:0-5767 GCA_041626995.1 Ketobacter sp.
CCTGGATGGCAGATAACAGCAAACCCAACTCAATGGAAGCCTCCATGGCAAAAGCCAAAGCAGGCCGCACCTGTAATGCCATTACGTTGAAGTGTGTTGAGATCTGCTCTAGCCTAGGCTATGGCGAAGATGAGTTATTGGAGAAATGGAGCCGAGATTCCAAAATTTTGGATATATTTGAAGGTACTCAGCAAATTCAGCAATTGATTGTTGCCCGCCGGTTGTTGAACTTGTCTTCGGCGGAATTGAAATAACACAACTAAAAAACTTTAGTGGCCCATCAATTAAAGATGAGCCACTAAAGCTAAAAGTCCACATTAATCATACTTCACTGCATCTTCTCCAAACGATCATAATCGATAAAAAGTAGATTTAATTTAACGCAATCCAATCTTATTTAGATAAGATTGACTGTGAACTATTACCTGACCATTCCAATGACTGAGACACTTTCCGTTTAACAATATACCCGGAAGCCGAATATGGCCTGCCTTCCCCGGGTAAACTCCATAATGGTGCAAAGCCTCACATAATATTTGCCGATCTGCTGGTCTCATTCCTGGGTAATTGAACAATTCAAAAGCATCATATTGCTTATTATTTATATTTCCACTCCGTGGTACGCCGTAATCTTTAGTCAAAATCAACAAGTCGTAATAATTACCCGATGGTAATACTTGACCATTATTAAAAATAAACATGCATTTTGTAGTTCCTCCTTGCGGCAGCAGATAACCAAAGTAATAAGCTTTATCGATTCGTACACGACAAGGAGTAAACTTATAATTTTCAGAAGGGTTGACACTACCATAGTGAACTATTTGATGATTGTTCCACAGGTTCTTATCTCCCGACCAAGTATATGCTGACCGAGATAACTCAATTCCGTTCGTATTAGTCGTACAAAATGCTCTGGACGAATAACCATTCTTTTGAAGATAATTAGTATTATCTGCTAAACAGGCCGTGAATAATTCCCCCTTTTTTGAATGAACAACCCTATCCACTGGGCCACGGAGATTACCACCATAATATATGCATCGTAATACCCCATCATTTCCGAGCCTTGGTTCAGAGTTCGCTTGAGCGATACCGGAACTTGGGCAATTATACCAACCCCCTTTTATTTTTTGGGCGAAAGTCGAATTCCCCATTAGCACCAGAAACATTGATACACACAAGACCAAACATCTATAGAAATAATTCCCTCTCATCACTGTTCTCTCCCTCTACATTTGATAACAAACCTAAATATAAATCCCCAGCAAGGGAAACTTACTCCTTTATTTATATTCTTACGGCCTAACTTAGTTAATGACCTGAATCAATAGAAGCATTTCGATGAATGATTTTTGCTCTAACCCCCAATTAACTGCCCTAAAAGGTAAAAAGGGAGCAAACCGAAGTTATGCTCCCTTTACATTAAACCTAATGATTTGAATAAAACTACAACTTAGCCGCCAACTGAGAACCCTGCTTAATCGCCCGTTTAGCATCCAACTCCGCAGCCACATCGGCACCACCGATCACATGCACGGTTGCACCTTGCCCCTGCAACTCATCTGCAAGCGTTCGCAAAGGTTCCTGACCAGCACAAACAATCACGTTATCCACGGGCAATATCGATGCTTTTCCATTTATCGTAATATGTAGGCCTTCATTATCAATCTTGTCATATTGCACACCAGCCATCATTTTTACATTTTTCTTTTTCAAAACTTCTCTATGAACCCAACCGCTGGTTTTACCCAACCCCTTGCCCACAGCAGTCTGTTTGCGCTGCAACAAATAAACTTGGCGAAGACTAGGAGAAACTTCAGCAGGAACAATAGCATTTCGATGAGACAACTCGGTATCTACACCCCATTCTTTATACCATTGAGCTTTTTCATCTTCGCTATGGGCATGCGTCAGAAATTCGCTTACGTCAAAGCCAATTCCACCCGCACCAATCACTGCAACTGATTCGCCCACAGGCTTTTTATCTTTTATGACATCCAAATAAGACAGTACTTTTTCGTGATCTACACCAGGGATATTTGGCTTACGTGGTTTTATGCCTGTAGCAACAACTACTTCATCAAATTCAGTTAGATCTTTTGCGCTTACCTTTTGATTTAAATTTACCGTGACATTATGCTTTTTCAGCATTGCACCAAAGTAACGAAGAGTTTCGCTGAAATCTTCTTTACCGGGAATTTGTTTGGCAATATTGAATTGACCACCAATTTTATCGTCCGCATCAAACAAGGTAACATCATGGCCACGTTCAGCTGCTACGGTGGCGGCTGCCAATCCCGCAGGTCCGGCGCCTACCACAGCCAATTTCTTTTTATTTAACGTGGGCAAATAACGCAATTCTGTTTCATAGCAGGCGCGAGGATTAACCAAACATGTTGATCGTTTATATGAAAAGGTATGATCCAAACAGGCTTGGTTACAGGCAATACAAGTGTTGATTTCTTCTGGTTTACCCGCTTCTGCTTTGGCAACAAAGAAAGGATCAGCCAACATAGGACGCGCTAACGACACCATGTCCGCCTCGCCATTGGCAATAATGCCTTCAGCAAGTTCTGGCGTATTAATACGGTTGCTCGCACAAACAGGAATGGTGACGGCTTGCTTCAGTTTTGCAGCGGCGAAGGTAAAAGCACCGCGAGGCACAGAGGTAACAATGGTTGGAATACGAGCTTCGTGCCAGCCTATCCCCGTGTTAAAAATGGTAACACCCTCTGCTTCTAAACTTTTCGCTAAAGCCTCTACTTCTTCCCAGCTTTGCGCGTTATCCACCAAATCCATTAACGAAATGCGATAAATAATGATAAAGTTACGGCCCACAGCTTTACGCACTGCTCGCACCACCTCTAATGGAAAACGCATGCGGTTTTCTACGCTGCCTCCCCATTTGTCTGTGCGCTGATTGGTTCTGGCCGCCAAAAACTGATTTATTAAATATCCCTCTGAGCCCATGATTTCAACGCCATCGTAACCCGCAAACTGAGCAAGCTCCGCAGCACGGGCGTAATCATCCACCGTCTTTTGAATTTGTTTTGCGCTCATCTTTGAAGGCTTGAACGGAGTAATGGGCGATTTTATACCGGAGGGTGAAACACTATAAGGCGTGTAACCATAGCGGCCTGCATGAAGAATTTGCAGAGCAATCTTAGCGCCTTCGTTATGCACTTTTCCAGTTACGTGCCGGTGCAATAACGCGGTGACCTTACTGTCCATACGCGAACCCAATGGTGACAATTCACCACGACGGTTAGGCGCATAACCGCCCGTCACGATAATGCCCACGCCCCCTCTGGCACGCTCGGCAAAGTAATTGGCTAGCTTGTCGATGTTGAAAAAACGATCTTCCAAACCTGTATGCATTGAGCCCATCAACACTCGGTTTCGTAATGTGGTAAAACCCAGGTCTAGCGGTTCCAACATGTGGGGGTAATGTGGGTTCATGGTTTCTCCTCTCTCATTGGCCTATCCGGCTAATGCAATCCTAGCGTATGTTGTTGTTTTTCGTATTTGGAAATTATAACTCGACTGAACAGTCTAAGAGCTTTGAAAAGAGTCATAAACAAAAAAGGCGACTATAAAGCCGCCTTTCTTCAAACGATTTAGCAGAGGTATTACTTCTCTAAAATCGCCGTAACGCCTTGACCACCTGCAGCACAGATGGAAATCAAACCGCGGCCAGAGCCCTTCTCGTTCAACAACTTCGCCAAGGTATGAATGATACGTCCACCCGTAGCAGCAAAGGGATGCCCCGCCGCCAAGGAAGAACCTTTCACATTAAGCTTGGTGCGATCGATACTACCTAACACGCCATCACGACCCAGGCGCTCTTTACAGAAAGATTCATCTTCCCAAGCTTTCAAGGTATAAAGAACTTGAGCGGCAAAAGCTTCATGCACTTCATAAAAGTCGAAATCCTGCAAAGTGATGCCAGCACGATCCAACATACGAGGCACTGCATAAGCAGGTGCAATCAGTAGGCCTTCTTTCTTACCAACAAAGTCCACAGCAGCAGTCTCACAGTAAGTCATATACGCCAGTACAGGTAGACCGCGCTCTTTCGCCCACTCTTCGCTGGCCAATAACACTGAGGAAGCGCCATCGGTTAGCGGAGTAGAGTTTGCAGCAGTCATAGTGCCATTTTCTCTATCAAAGCAAGGCTTTAACGAGGCCAGCTTTTCAATAGAAGTATCGCCACGCATATTGTTATCACGATCTAAGCCCATAAAAGGCGTGATCATATCTTCGAAGAAACCTTCGTCGTAGGCTTTAGCCATATTCACATGGCTGTTGTATGCCAATTGGTCTTGATCTTCACGTTTGATGTCCCACTCTTTGGCGGTAATTTGGCAGTGATCACCCATGGCCAAACCAGTGCGAGGCTCGGAATTGGCAGGAATTAACGGCATTAAGTGTTTGGGACGCAGTTTGCCCAACAACTTCATACGATCCTGATTGGTTTTAGCGCGGTTTAAATCCAACAGAATTTTGCGCAGGCCTTCGCTAACGCCGATAGGCGCATCAGAAGTGGTGTCCACACCACAGGCAATGCCCGCATCGATCTGACCCAAAGCAATTTTGTTTGCCACTAAAATGGCCGCTTCCAAGCCAGTGCCACAGGCTTGCTGAATATCGTAGCAAGGAGTTTCAGGTGCCAACTGTGTGCTTAACACAGATTCGCGCACCAGATTGAAGTCACGGGAGTGTTTCATTACCGCACCACCCACAACTTCACCCAACAGTTCGCCAGAAAGATTGTAACGATCCACCAAACCGTTCAGCGCCGCAGTGAGCATATCTTGGTTACTGGAGTGAGAATATGCAGTATTGGATCGGGCAAATGGGATACGGTTTCCGCCAATTATGGCTACTTTACGAACTTGATCTACTTTCATGGAATGACTTCCTGTTGAATTCAACCTCAACTGATTGAGGCATAACTATTTGAGTTAACTACAGTTTAGTTACCAGTTAAGTACTTAAACGGCCGTAACTAGAAAATAAGAATAATTGGGTATTTAAAAAATACTGTAGCCGACAGGTTACACTGTACGCAGGCTAGTCTACCCATAGGTAGCAAGGTAGCATTGGCACAACTGACCTGACGCCATTTAACCTGGGTCAATTTCATTTTTCATACAAGTACTTTAATATACTCGCCGAAATTTCGACTATATCATACAACAGCAATTCACACAGGATCAGACTCATGGCCGACGTGTACGAATCTATGCTTAGCAACAATGTTGGGCGTTCAATTCTTAACTCCCTGAACTTGCCCGTTCCAACCCAATTGGAACGCCATTCACAAACCCAAACTTCTTTTATTACGGGTAATGTGTTGGTGGGAGCTGCACCCGGCGGCAGAATGCTTGACTCTATAGTCAGCACATTAAAAGACAGCAACGCTGCATTGCAGTTTCCTAACTCCGCTTCTGCGGGCGATGCCATCAAGCAAGCTGCAGAAAAAGCCGAAGCAACCGCTGCCAAGGAAGCTCCGAAAGAAAGCAAGCCGAAGCCACCGGTTGCAAACATACAGGAAAAACCTGCTGCAACTGACAATGCGAACCTCAAAGACGCGAAGGGCGTTGAAACTCAGGCAGCCGTTTCGCCTGCGACAAGCAACGAAGCAGAGAGCGGCCAGGAAACGCGGTTCACCTGGATTCAGCGCCCCGTGGGCGAGCGGTCTAACAAGACCCGCACGATCATCACCACGATGAAGAACGAAGGCCCCTTCATATTGGAATGGATC
>JBFKSL010000302.1:0-5755 GCA_041626995.1 Ketobacter sp.
CCCTAGGCCAAGGCCAAGTAAGCTAATGCCGGCCGGAATCTCGAGAGCGTCAGCGTTGCCCAGCTTGAGGACCAACCGACCATCGTCGACAAAGCGCAGTGGCCCCTCAAGCGTTACATTGGCTACCGGTTTACTGCGAATATCGTGACTAAGCACAATAGGGCCCAGCGCGGGTCTCAGCTCGGGGGCATCCACGAGTACGTCGAAGGTGGCATTGAACCAGGGGCCGTTCGGCGTGTCGGAGATAAACCCTGTGATAAAGGGCTCATCCGATTCTTGGGGCAACAGCCTGAGAATCAGTGGCCCCGTATCCAGGCCGATAGTGATTAGTCCTAGAGCCTGAGCCTCCAGAAAAACGCTGGTAGTACTGACCGTTGTCGGGTAGACGTTGGCTCGTATGGCACCCGCTACGAAATTATCTGTGGCTGGGTTACTGTCGATCAGACGACGATTCACCTGAACGTTGGGATCGTAAGTGCGTGGGCCGGCTGCCAGAGCGCCGCTGCTAAGAAATGCGAAGTGGTTTTCCGGGCAATCCTCCCCGAGTGAACAGCCGAGATTGGCATTCGTTATGACGCCGCCATAACTCTTCAACATCAACCCTAGATGATTGGGTGGTGGGTCGATACTGCTGTCCTCGAGGACTACCGCACCTTGTTCTTCTTCGTCAAGCACCATATTGGTATTGGCATCCGCCACTGGCAGAACGCGCAAACCAACTAACGTATAGCGATCATCCTCACCGGCAGCGACAAAGTGATTCACCATATCAGGGCCTCCTTCGCGAGGGGCAGGAGCAGATGCACTGCTTTGCGAGATTTGTCTGGTTTGAAGCGGTGCACCATCCGGCGAACAAATGGCAGTGACCCCGCAATCGGGATTGTCCACCGATTTTAAGGTGTACCTATAAAGTTCACCGACCTGCCAGGGGGTATGCGGGAAGAACTCCACCCGCTGGGGCAGGATATCCAGCCGACCCGGTATGGGTAGCCAATTGTTGCTTGAATCCCGGCGTTCAACGAAGAAGGTGGTCTCGTTGATCGTTGATGGATCGATGTCGCGGTTGAACAAGACGCGAATGGGGTAGTCTTTGTAAAGACTATTTACATGGAATTTGGGGTCGCTGCTCTTGCCGCCAACGCAGCGACCGTTGCGCCATGTGGACCGCTCGCCGGTGAGCTCGGCCTCTGTGAGCGCGCAGGAAAACCCGGGAAATACGGCCGCGACGGGCGAGCGCAGCCCGGTGCCATCGCCGTTAGGACGATGCAGGTCAGGAAGGCGCATTGCAAGCGTTCTGTCCTGATTCAGCGGATTGCCCTGTGTATCGCGCAGCAGGCTGGACAGTGTGATTTCAACATCCTGATTGTGATCAACGATACCGGAACCCTTGATGATGATGGTGGCACCGTCCTGGCGCATAAGCACCAGATTAGGTAGCAAGGGAATACCGTTAACGTTGACCGTAATAGCGCCATCAAGGAAAACCGATGCCGGATCAAGGGGCTTGTTAAAGTTTAGGATAACAGGGTCACCGGGGCGGGCATTGGGTTGAAAATTATCCCCGGGTGACCAGGATTGCAGCTCAAGTGGGCGCGTATCGGTTGGCGGTACCGGCGCGTTGCGTTGGTCGGCATAGGCTTCCAGGCGGAAAGACAACAGGCCGCTGGCGCGTTCCAGGCCGAGAATTTCAGGTTCAACTACACTAACGGCATCCATCACCAATACACCATCTTCTACTATAGCAAGGCCTACTACCTGAATGTCCAGTAAGTTCTGGCTCAGCGCAGCGTTGGCGATACTGCCCGCTGCGGTCATGGCCGCATCCATATTTAGTAAGGCATAGCGAGGAGCGTCCTTTGCGTCGCTGAACGGGTTGGCTATCAGGTAGCCGTTTGCATCACTCAGTAGTGTGATCAACACCTCTCCGGTTTCAATGCCTGCATTGACTTCGCCAAGAATGTTGACTGCCACCGGGCTACCGCGTAGCACTGAACCTGCAGGTACCCGCAGGGGGGCTGCGTCGGCAAAATGCGGAACGAAACCCAAGTCCGCCGCCAGATCGCCCTCCAGTTTGGTAAAGGATTCGGTACCCAGTACAAAACTTTCTACCGGAACCTCATTGATGCTTTTCCCAGTGAGCTTTGATTCCAGGTCCGGCTGTTGTTCACCAAGCGCGCCCACCTTGAGTATTGCTGTTTCACGCGGTATTGTGGCCACAGGTGTGAAGGTGCGCTCAAGGTCTGGGAGCGTCTCACCGCCCCGGCTGCGCAGACCGGACAGGATCAGGGTATGTTTCACCGGTTTGAGATCATTCATTGGGTCGAGCACCAGATAGCGTCCCTGAAGCAAAAGACTGACCCTGACTAGACTGCCCTGAGCGTCGATAAGCTTGACCTGCTCTCCATAGTTGGCGGTAGCCGGATTCAGCAAGCGATTGAACACCATTCTTAGGGTGCTCATGTCGTTTGGCTGTCTGGCATCGTCAATGCTGGCCAACAGCGCGGTCTGATCCAGGGGGGCGATGGTGAGCAGTTCGAAGTTTCCGTCGCCAATCGTCTCGGCAAACCCCTGCTGCGCGCCAGCGGTACGAAAACGAAAGTCACGGAAAGGGCTTGTGTCGATCCCGCCGATACCCTCTCCGATCAGTTGCAGCCGGTATTCCGTATTTGGTGTGAGTTTATCTACAGGGCGTAGCACTAGGCCGCGTTTGTCATCCGCTGCGTCATGATCGAAGGTGATGGCGTTGTCACCCTCGACAGTAACCAGCTGCAGTCGGTTTTGTAAGTCCGCAGTAACGCTTTCATCAAGGGGAGCCGAGAAACGAAGCACAACCTGGGCGCTGGGCGTCACTTCGCGTTGACCCGGATAGGGGTAGGCGAAAATAAGACTTTTGGAAGTAGGGCTTCTAGTAAAGGTAATAACGCTATTATCGCCTCCACACCCGGACAGCAAGAGGACGTTGGGCAGCAGTACCCATAGTGCAATAAAACTAGTTATTGTTCTGTGGTTTATTATTGTTTTCATTCTGTTTTTTCCCTGTTCGCGATTCGTCAAATCTACCGAAGTTCTGCTCAGAACTTCATTGAAGCAGATAATGAGAAGAGGTGAATATTGCCATCAGCGCGCACCGTCTCGAATGGTGCCGGATCGGAGGGAGAGTTGATTGACGTCAGCTCAAAATCGCGCTCCTCGATCTGCTGGTACTGATAGGCCAGCGACAGCACCAGGGGAGCATTGATGATGGGTGCGTTCTTGAGCCGGTAGTCGCCGCCAATGCCGACCACCGTTTTATCGCTATCAAGAAAGTTTACGTCTTGTGAGCGGGATGATTTCAGGGGAGAATCTTCCCATGCCAGCCCGCCAAAAAACCGGAGCTGGTCAGACAACTGGAAGCGGGCGCCAACGCGGGGAACGACCACATCATTAAAACGCAAACCTGCCTGCTCTCTGACTGTATCTCCGGCAAATTTGCTTTCCAGCTCAGACCAATTTTGCTTTTCGACAGAGGCTACAAGCTCGAACTTTCCAAGAGGCAGCAGGATGCTGCCGCCGAACACCTGTGGCTGATACGAATCGATGGTTGACAGAGCTAGATCAAGTCCCGGCTCGGGGATGACGCCGGGAATAACCACGTTAGCATCCACACTGACCTCGTAGTTGGTTTCATCACGCCAGAACAGCGCCACCTCCAGTCCATTGAGGCCGAACGGCATACAAGATGTACGACGCCAAGGCGAATGACCACAGAAGAGCTCGTTTGTGCGGATGTTAATTCCCAGCGCCGGGGACAGGGTAGGCTTGGCTTCCAGCGAAAGCTGCTCGGAATCCGTATTGCCCGCGAGGTCGGAGACCGCTTCAAGGCGTGCCTTCGCCGCTAGTGTCAAGCGTGCTGAAAGGCCTGCATCAACACCGCGAACGAGATCACGAACAGCACCACCAAAGGCCAGATAAAGCGGTTGGGACTCGTAACGCAGGAATTGTCCTTGCTCTGCTGTGTTGGCTTGGTACGGTAGAATGTTGGAGATGTATTCATCGACGCCTACGTTAATACCCAAATACATGGAGCGGCTCGTGTCCGATTCAGATGCGCCCGTAATGCGGGTTTTGATGCCTAGCAACACAAGCTCGGAACTGCTGTCCGACAGGACGTCACTCTCTCGCGTCAACGGGTCAGAGCCCCCCAGCGATTTTGCGCGCAGCTCCTGGTCGCCGTATTGCACTACCGCACTCAGATCGCCTTCGGGGGAGCGGGCCATCGCTGCGGGGTTGTAGTACACAGCCCAGGGCCCAGACTCGAAAGCGCTGAAAGCTTGCGCGGACCCGGCGTTGATGGGACCAAGGCCATAGGTGGATGCCGCGTCGCCTGCGCCGGCAAGGGCATCGTCTGGCGGTACGGCAACGATTGCTACAGCCAACAATAATTTGAAGATAGTCGGCAAGATACGGTTAATTATGTATGTCATGAAAATATCCTTATTTTTGTTATGGTTGTTCAGTTTTTGTTCTTCAATCGTATATTTACTTGGTTGCCCAACCAATTTCAAGAAAAAAATAAAATCACACAATCGTTGAAGCACGTAAAAAAAGGAATATTGGGCATAGGCTTTCGGGTTGTTTCTCGGATCAGAGGACCAAAGTTCCCGTATTTGCAGACGGGGAGAGCAATCACTGCGCCCAGAACACTCAGAATTGAGCCCGAGCATACATGTAGGATAGCAACTGCACAGGATGAGCTAAACTGGGTTAATTACGCTTGTTTACTCTAAGGATCCATGTTCATGACATTGAAGATGAGGCCAAGATGGCGCCTGCTACTTTGGCTTCTAGTATCATTCTTGGTGGTTTATTCAATCGAAGTTCAGGCACAACTGAAAGGCTATACTGCAGATCAATTGCGTTATCAGCTCTATTACAAGGTTCATGACCCAGCTCAAACGCTGTCCGATTCAAGGTGGATGCGTTTGGAGCCCAACGAAAACAGCTTCGGCTTCACTGACAAAATCTATGTATTCAAATTGAATATAGTCAACCTTGGCCAACAGACATTGCCTGTATTGCTCGAGGTAGCCTACCCGCTACTGGATCACCTGGATATCTACGAGGGTAATCTAGCCCCGTCATCTCAACGCTATTCGCTTGGTGACAAGAAGCCTTTTTCCGATCGCGTAATCAAAAACCGAAATTTCGTAATCCCTGCTGACTTAGAACCCAACAAAACAGAGATCTATTTTTTCAGAATCCAGACGACCAGCGCCACGCAGTTTCCCCTAAACATCTGGAATCCGGTTGATTTCTATGAAAGAGAAAAGATGCTTTATGGTTGGTACGGACTCTATTTTGGTACTATGCTGGTCATGGCCATGTACAATCTGTTTATCTACTCCTCTGTTCGTTACAGCGCTTACCTATGGTATGTCGTTTATGTTCTGTCCATGACTCTGTTTCAAGCAGCCATAGAGGGCCTAACATTTCGGTACGTCTGGCCTCAAAGCCTGTGGTGGAACTCTATCTCCACTAGTTTTTTTGTTTGCACCATGATGGCGGGTGTATTTTTGTTTCAAATACATTTTCTGGATTTAAAGAATCAAAGCCCGAACCTTTTTCTTTTGAGCAAGGTGGCCATCGCGGTGTCTGTTATTCTCATAATTTCGACGTTTATCGTTCCCTACCAATATATCATCAAAGTAGGTGCAGTCCTGACAACTTCGAGCTGCATTATCGCGCTCTTTACCGGCTACTGGGTGTGGTACAAAGG
>JBFKSL010000303.1:0-5744 GCA_041626995.1 Ketobacter sp.
CGCTTGTGTTTGCAGACTCAACAATGGGAACGGGCTCGTAGCTATTTTGAGGCCAGCCTGCGTTCACGCAAAAGCGCACAGGCTTACGGTGAGCTGGGGCGCTTGTTAAGTCACCTAGGCGAGCATGAAGCCAGTAACGAGTACTTTCAAATGGGCCTAGCCTTAATTGCAGAACGCCTGCCAGACTTGCCTATGCCGGAACGCTCCACGTCATAGCAACCATAGGGCCCAATTATGTCGCAAGCAGAATCGCTTCTCAGCCAATTACAAGCCAATGCTGAATTAATGCAAGGGTGGCGCCGCGATATTCACACCCATCCCGAGTTGGGGTTTCAAGAACACCGCACCGCCAAGCTAGTGGCAGACCTGCTCACTCAGTGGGGCATAGAGGTTACCACAGGAATCGGTGGTACAGGTGTGGTGGGAAAACTCCGCTGCGGCGACAGTGATCGCTCGATTGGATTGCGAGCCGACATGGACGCCCTGCCTATGCAGGAACTCAATAATTTCCCTCATAAGTCCGTTCACGATGGCGTGTTTCATGGTTGTGGTCATGATGGGCACACAGCAATGCTATTGGGTGCAGCAAAATTTTTAGCGGAAAACCCGATTTTCAGCGGTACCTTGTATTTTATCTTTCAGCCTGCGGAAGAGAGTCTGGGTGGTGCTGTTGCCATGATTGAGGATGGTCTGTTTGATCGTTTCCCCATGGATGAAATCTATGGCATGCATAATTTTCCTGGTGTTGAGCTGGGCAGCTTTGCCATCACCCCAGGCCCCATGATGGCGGCGTATTCCACTTTCGATATCACCATTATTGGTCAGGGTGGTCATGGCGCTATTCCACAGCATTGTATCGACCCGGTCGTGATTGCCGCTAATTTAGTACAAAGCTTGCAAACCATTGTGAGTCGCAATATCGAGCCGCTGAAAACCGGTGTAATCAGTGTCACCAAAATTCATGGTGGCGACGCTTACAATGTGATTCCCAATGAAGTAACCCTTTCCGGTGGCATCCGCTATTTTGATAAAGAAGTTGGCAAATTGATTAACCGCCGTATGGAAGATATTGCCCAAGGGGTGGCCTCTGCCTATGGCGCACAAATCAAAATGAAAATTGATGAAGCATTCACGGTGCTGGTGAACCATCAAGCCGAAACCCAATATGCCGTGCAAGCGGCACAGGCGGTAACCGGTGTCGAGCAGGTGGAGCCTCAGATGCAACCAATTTGCGGTTCAGAAGACTTTGCTTTTATGCTGGAGCAAAAGCCCGGCGCCTATATTTTTGTAGGCAATGGTGAAGGGGAGGGTGGCTGCATGATTCATCATCCTGAGTATGACTTTAATGATGAAGCGGCAGTATATGGGGCTGCCTATTGGTTGGAATTGGTGAAGCAGCGACTGCCGAAAAGTTGAAACTTTATTCGCGAGGTGCGTAATCAAACACATCGGAAATGATGTGTTCTGGTTTGATGCCAGCCTCAACAAAATCGTCGAACGCTGCATATACCATAGCGGGTGACCCGCCGAGTACATACATCACATCAGTCTTTTTAGAAAAGTCTTCTAATACCGCTTTGTGTACAAAACCTTTACGCCCTGGCCAGGATGCATCATCCGACACAACAGGAATATAGTGCAGATTGTTATGATTGCTTACCAAGCTTTGTACTTGGTTGTGCAAATACAAATCCTGTGCAGTGCGAGCCCCCCAATAAAGCGTAACATCCCGCTTATCATTATTTGCTATTAAGTTTTCCAGCATAGCCTGCATTTGTGAGAAGCCGGTGCTGGCAGCAATCAAAACAATATCTTTAGCGGCGATCAATCGATGGAGGGTAGTATTGCCATGAGGGAGTCGTAATCTAAGTGCGCCGCCTACGGCCAATTGCTGTTCCAATAATGGGTAGGAATCGCTTTCGGCATTGGCACGAATATGCAATTCCAAGGTGCGGTCTTTACGCGGCGCACTGGCGATGGAAAAGGCCGCATCTTGCGCTTCAGGTAATAGCACTTCTAAGTATTGGCCGGCATAAAACTCAATGGCTTTTCCTGCTGGTAGACGCAATTGCACTACTTTTACATCGCTACTGGCCTGTTCAATGGCGGCGATTTGGGCGGAGACTTCATGAACGGGTAATTGACCGGGTGCCAAAACGTTTTCTACCTCGATTACGCAGTTTTGCAAAGGGATAGCCAAGCATGAGAATACCGTAGTACCCCCAGGTTCGGTAGCGGTTACCGTTTTGGCCTGGTTTTTTACACTGATGCTTCCTTCCAGCAAACGGCATTCACACAGCTGACAGGTGCCGGCATCGCATGCGCGCCGTATTTTATAACCTTGTCGGATGGCAGCATGCAGAATGGTTTCATCTGCTTCGCAGCAAAAGCAAAAGCCGCTGGGCTGAAGGGTGATGGTGTAGCTCATACAAAAAGCGGGGCTGTTGCCCCGCTCAGATAGCGCTTATTTGCGCTTCATGGACTCGAAGAATTCTTCATTGGTTTTGGTGTCGCGCATTTTGTCGATCAAAAACTCCATGGCGGCAATCTCGTCCATGGGGTGAAGAATCTTGCGCAGAATCCACATTTTCTTCAGTTCATCTTCAGAGGTCAGTAAGTCTTCACGTCGGGTGCCAGACTTGTTGATACCTATGGCAGGGAACACGCGTTTCTCTGCAATTCGGCGATCCAAGTGCAGTTCCTGGTTACCAGTACCCTTGAATTCCTCGAAGATAACTTCGTCCATTTTCGAGCCGGTATCGACCAGAGCGGTGGCCAGAATAGTCAGGCTGCCACCTTCTTCGATATTACGGGCCGCACCAAAGAAACGCTTGGGGCGTTCCAGGGCATGAGCGTCCACACCACCGGTCAGTACTTTACCGGAAGAGGGAATCACCGTGTTGTAAGCACGGGCCAGACGAGTGATGGAGTCCAGCAGGATCACTACATCTTGTTTGTGTTCCACTAAGCGTTTGGCTTTTTCCAGCACCATCTCGGCCACTTGTACGTGACGGGCGGGTGGTTCGTCGAAGGTAGACGCTACCACTTCACCGCGTACGGTACGGCGCATTTCCGTTACCTCTTCCGGGCGCTCGTCAATCAGCAGTACGATTAGACGGCAGTCTGGGCTGTTGCGAGTAATGGACTGTGCGATATTTTGCAGCATCAGGGTCTTACCAGCCTTTGGCGGCGATACAATCAAGCCGCGCTGGCCTTTACCGATGGGTGCCACCAGATCAATGGTGCGGGCAGTGATGTCTTCAGTACTGCCGTTGCCCACTTCCATAATCAGACGATCCTGTGGAAACAGAGGTGTTAAGTTTTCAAACAGGATTTTATTTTTGGCGTTTTCAGGTTTATCGAAATTGATTTCGTTCACCTTCAACAAGGCAAAATAACGTTCGCCTTCTTTTGGTGGACGAATTTTGCCGGAGATGGTGTCACCGGTACGTAAGTTAAAACGGCGGATTTGGCTAGGCGATACGTAGATGTCATCGGGGCCAGCCAGGTAGGAGCCTTCTGCCGAACGCAGGAAGCCAAAACCATCCTGAAGAATTTCCAGTACACCATCGCCGAAGATGTCTTCGCCGCTCTTGGCGTGCCGTTTAAGGATGCTGAAGATCACGTCTTGCTTACGTGTCCGGGCCATGTTATCCAAGCCCATTTCAGCCGCCATGGCGATAAGTTCTGCAATTGGTTTTGTTTTTAATTCGGTGAGATTCATTTCCGTGGAGATCGTATTTGAAGGTTAAAGATATGAAGAGCTACAACCCATCAGGTTGTCAGCCATTTATTAAAATTTGTTTAGGGAGCTAAGGCCCGAATCCTATGGGCGATAAAATCAATCTAGCACTCGCTTGCCAAAGCGTCCAGGTTATCCGTATCAAACTGATCCACGACCGACACAAACACAATTTTGTTATGACATTTTCAGAAAGGTGAAGCATCGGTGAGGCGGTTTGAAATGCTCTTCAGTAGTTGAGCTTCGTACAAATTTGCGGAAGACACAACCTCGAATAAAGGTATCTTAGCCTATTGCGGCACAAATTCCCAATAGGCCAAGAGAACATCATTATATATTACTATCCAGGAACGCTGTCAATTGGGATTTTGACAATGCGCCTACTTTTGTGGCTTCAACGTTACCGTTCTTGAACAACATCAGGGTTGGAATGCCGCGAATACCGTACTTTGGCGGGGTTTCGGGGTTTTCGTCGATGTTCAGTTTAGCAATTTTCAATTTGCCTTCGTATTCACTGGAGATTTCATCCAAAATGGGGGCAATCATTTTGCAGGGGCCACACCACTCCGCCCAATAGTCTACCAGTACCGGCTGGTCGGAATTCAGAACTTCAGCCTCGAAAGTGCTGTCAGTTGCTTTTACAATATCACTCATGTTTCTCTCCAGTTTGGCCAGTTCACCGTACATGGCGGTGGTTGGCTTATCATGCCATTCGAAAGTCTAGCTCGATTGTACAGTTAGCCCCTTACCGGGTTCAACGTTGCTTTTCATACATTTTCCAATGTAGCAGAAAAAGTTCGATGTTATTATGGAAAATTCAAGCACATGCATATACTTATCAAAATGTTCGGTATTGGATTTCCACATTGACTGAAGAAACCAAAATGGCTGCCATCGATATGGGGTCGAACAGTTTTCACATGGTGATTGCTCGCACGGAATCTGGTGAGATTCGCCCAGTACAGAAAATGGCAGAGAAGGTGATGATGGCCACCGGGCTGGGGCCGGATAACCGCTTGGATGAGGATTCCATCAACCGAGGCTTGGATTGCTTGCGGCGTTTTGCCCAGTGTTTGGATGGGGTTGAGCTGAAAAAGGTGCGCTGCGTGGGTACGAACACTCTGCGTAAAGCTGCTAACGGCAGTGCTTTTTTGCGGGAAGCGCGCAAGATTTTGAATTGCCCGGTTGAGGTGGTGGCAGGACGCGAAGAGGCTCGTTTGATTTATTTGGGAGTGTCCCACTCTCTTGCTGCCCAGGAAGGCAACCGTTTGGTGTTTGATATTGGTGGAGGATCTACAGAATTTATTGTTGGCCGGCACTTTGAACCCCTGCTAACCGAAAGCCTGCATCTGGGTTGCGTGTCCTATCGCGAATTGTTTTTCCCCAATCGAAAAATTACCGAACGTGGTTTTAAGAAAGCGGTGATTCGGGCGCGCATTGAAATCGCGACCATTGAGCAGGCCTATCGCCAGCAGGGTTGGGATAATGTGGTAGGTGCGTCGGGTACCGTGAAGGCGATTAAAAATGCCCTGATTGAGAATGGCTGGTATGACGATGGTATTACCTTGGAAGGGTTGTATAAACTGCGTGAAAAAGCGCTGAGTTTTTCTACCTTGGATGACATCGACATTGCTGGTATCAAAGCCGATCGTCGCTCTGTGTTGCCCAGTGGTTTGGCGATTATCACTGCCATTTTTGAACAATTGGGCGTAGATAAGGTGCGTTTTTCCGATGGCGCCATGCGTGAGGGGATTTTGTATGATCTGCTCGGTCGCCATGAACCGGAGGACGTGCGTGAACGAACTGTGCGGGCGTTAATGGTGCGCTGTAATGTGGATGTGGATCATGCCGAGCGGGTGCAAAAATCGGCTCTGGAGCTGTTCGAGCAGGTGAGCGTGAATTGGGATCTGGGGGAATTCTGCCACGATTGGTTAACTTGGGCTTCCTTGTGCCATGAAGTGGGTTTGATGGTGTCTCATTCTGGCTTTCATAAACATGGCGC
>JBFKSL010000304.1:0-5731 GCA_041626995.1 Ketobacter sp.
AGAGCAGTGATAACATATGAGCCTTACTTTTGCTTTCCATGATGTCATATCCTAAAAGAGTCAGTCGTTCCCTTTATTTGAGCTTAGAACATTAACGGGAAAGCACACATTGAAGGATGGTGGTAACCTCCTAAATAAGCAGCAACTTATCGCTAAGCGCCATCCATCCACAAGGCTCTTTGATAATCTTATCCACATCGTATTTACCAAATATGCGCGTTGCACCACGACGAGCGAAGATTTCATACATCATGTTGGACGCCGGCCCCACTTTACCCGTGGCACCAAACAGCCCACCACTGATGGCCTGCTCCTGACGGGCTCGCCAATGAATATCCGCCGCTGTCGCCAGGCAAGCATTGGTGTAATGGAACTTAATACCCAGTTTGGCAGCGGCTGCGCCCACGCCGGTCACTATTTGCAGCGCACCCACCGGAATAGCAGCGCCGGTTAACTGCGTGCCCCGAACTCCCGCTTTGATGGCTTTCATTTTGATCAACAAATCAAACCATCCGGTGAGGGTTTGGCTTTTCTTATGGCTTTGCGCCATGCTGCGCAGTTTCACCAAGTGAGCAGCGGTAGAGCCCACGGCATTGCCATGTTGGATAATGCCCGCAACATCCGCCTGGGTAACTTGGCTGCTTACCGTTCCACCGATACCAATCACGCCGCTGGCCAGGTTTTTACGGCCTCGATTGCGCAGGTATTTCTTGGTGTAAGGCGATTCCGCATCGTCATGACCGTTAAATACGAACCAGGGGTTAGGTGCCAGGCCACCACTTTTGTTGTGTTTTACCGTATCCACCAATGTTTGCAGGCCGCCACCAATGGCACCCCCTAAACAGCCGCCGCTTGCACCATCCACTATGGCAGCCGTACCTTCCACGATGGCCCAAAACACGTCTTCAGGCTCTTTGCCTTGTCTAACCTGTTGATTAATCGCGTTGCGTACCGATTCGTAATATTGATCTGCCATGTTCATTCTCCCCTAGTATCCGTATTTGATTAAGTAATACACAACACTTTGCAAAGCGATGGCCAACAACGTGCTTTGTCCGCTTTTTGCGCAATATTCACGCTTCATTGTAATTTATATGAGTGATTTTTGCTCAATCGAGTGGTGAGCTTGGGTTTGTCATGACACCGCTAATATTTGTGACATGTTAAAAACACTAGAACAGGCTAAGCTGTTGATCAGAAAAGGATTGATTGCTGGAAGATTGCCAAGGCAAAGGTTGCAGTAGGGGCTGTAAGTCTTGGGGAACTGCGAACGCTTCCTTATTGGCTGGCAGTTTTCTTTCACCGTTGATGCCCAGTTTTCCACAGGCCAGTTGAAAACGCTGCTGTATCAGCTGAGCATATTGGCCTGAGCCAGTTTGTCGCACGCCAAAACCCGAACGATACAATTCACCCTGATGCAGATCCATCATCTGATTCAGCACCGCTTGGGCTTTCAATGGAAAGTGTTGTTGCAGCCAATCGCTGAACAATTCCGTCAGCTCATGGGGTAAGCGCAGCATCACGTAACCTGCGTTTTTCACCCCCAATGGCGCTACGGTTTTTAGAATGGATTCCATTTCCTGATCATTGATTTTGGGGATGATCGGCGCCATGAGAACGGTTACGGGAATGCCACGTTCCGCTAGCGCTTTAATGGTGCTCAACCTGCTTTGCACACTGGCGGCCCTGGGCTCCATTATCGCTTTTAATCCATGATCCAGCGTAGTGACACTGATCGCCACCGTCAGCAAACCATGCTGGTTAAGCTGATGGAGCAAATCCATATCCCGATCAATCAACGCGCCCTTGGTGATGATGGCCACAGGCTGACGAAACGCCAGACAAATTTCCAAAATTCGCCGCGTAATCTGATAGGTCTTTTCAATGGGCTGGTAGCAATCGGTATTGGCCCCCAGAGCAAAGGGCTCGCACCGGTAGTTAGGATTGGCCAAGGCTTTCACCAACAACTGTGGGGCGTTTTGTTTCACAAACAGCTGTGATTCAAAATCCAAGCCCGGCGACAGATCCAAATAACTGTGGGTGGGGCGGGCAAAGCAGTAGCTGCAACCGTGCTCGCAACCACGATAGGGGTTTACAGAATAATTAAACGGAACATCGGGCGAATTGTTTTTGGTAAGGATGGATTTGGCCTGCTCGAAATGCACTTGAGTAGGCAGTGCATCTACTGGGCTATCTAAGCCATCAGGTTCATAAAATGACAGACTTTTAGCGAAACGGCCTGCCATATTATGAGCGCTACCACGGGCCTTGATCTTATGCCCTGGCGTATTCCGTTGCGCTTTTTGATAGTGGCTTTGCGAAGCACTGGCCATGACCGCCCACCATAACTGTAAATATATACAGTATCGTGTTTTTCTGGTGCGATCAAGCCTCGCCTTAGTCTGCGGCTGTTGCGCAAAGAGTCATTTTCACATAAACACTTGAAAGCCAAACAGAAAATGCCCTTCCTTCAAAATCCCAGGCTAAAGGATCAATGGATACCTGAGTCAGTTTTCCATGCGGGTCTATTTTCATCAGCAGCTCACTGGAAACCATTGGGTCGGTAACCACACAGGCAACGCCTTGCTCTCGCACCATGTGCTTTAGCTGCATAATGTGTTTCACGCCGGGTTTGATTTCCGGGTCTAACACCACCGAGGCGGTAGACTGCACCCCCAAGTCATGCTCCAGGTATTGATAGGCATCGTGGGCCAGCATAAAAGGTTGTGGTTTAACTGCCAGCAACTGATGGATTTCTTTTTGCTGCTGTCGCAGGCTTTGAGTTAGCTGTGAAAGGTTCTTTTGTAGAGCCAGTTTCCAATCAGGGTGCTGTTGTGCCAGCTGACGTTCCAGCGCCTTAGCCAAGAGCAGGGCATTTTCCACCGAGAACCAGAAATGAGGATCGGCGGTTTCATCATCATGATCATGCCCATGATGGTGGTGGTCATCATGACCGTCTTCTTGCATGCTGCCTCGCATAGCAAGGTTATGAATACCCTCTAGCTGCTGCCACGATAAGGATTGCCGAGCTTTGCTGATGATCTTTTTTAAATAGGGTTCGCTGCCTGGCCCCAGCCACACCACCTGGTCAGCCAGCTGAATGGCGCGCAAATCACTAGGCTTAAGCGCATAATCATGGGGCGTTGCGCCCTTTGGCAGCAAAGTGGTGATTTCCACATCCAGCCCCCCACTAAGCTCTTCCATCAATAAAGCAATGGGGCGCACTGATGCCACCCATTTCACCGACTGCGCCAGAGCATGGCTGGTCACTAGTAGCAAGCAAGCGGTTATTAGGGCACGGTACATCGTTTACTCCGCAATGAACATTCACAGTGGCGCGCATTGTACCACTGCTGGCATTATTGACGGCTAAATATTGTGTTGCCAGGGTATCGGGTTTAGCATGGCCCTGGTTATTTTCCTAAGAAGATCATTTCGTTTCATGTCTCAGCAAGCGCTGGTTGAACTCCACAATGTAAGTCTGGCCTTTAAAAATCGAAAGGTGTTGGATCAGATTTCCTTCCGCATCGAACCGGGGGAAATCCTAACCATTATTGGCCCCAATGGTGCCGGTAAATCCTGTTTGGTTAAGGTGGTGTTGGGTTTGTATAAACCCAACACTGGTCAATGCCATCGCATGCATAATCTAAAAGTGGGCTATATGCCGCAAAAGCTGGTGGTGGAAGAAAGCCTGCCGCTTTCTGTGGAACGGTTTTTAACCCTGGGTGGTGGCAAAGACAATCAATCTGTGGATGAGGCGCTACAGAAAGTGGGTGCCACAGGTTTGCGCCAGGCAGAAGTGCAGAAGTTATCCGGGGGTGAGTTCCAGCGTGTGTTATTGGCTCGCGCCCTACTGCGCAAACCGGATTTGCTGGTTCTGGATGAGCCTGCTCAAGGCGTGGACTTACAAGGCCAGCAAGCGCTCTATCATTTATTGGCACAACTGCGCGATGAATTGGGCTTTGCCATTTTAATGGTGTCCCATGATTTGCATTTCGTAATGGCGCAAACCGATCAAGTATTGTGTCTAAATCAGCATGTGTGCTGTTCCGGCACAGCAGAATCTGTTTCTCAACACCCTGAATATCTCAGCCTATTTAGCGATAAACAAGCCGACGATATTGCCGTGTACACCCACAACCACGATCATCATCACGACCTGCACGGCCACGTGGTGGACGACCACCAGCACGGCGAGGACTGCAAACATGATTGAGTTATTGCTTCCCCCCCTGTTAGTGGGATTGGTGCTGGCCAGTATTGCCGGGCCATTGGGCAGCTTTGTGGTGTGGGGACGCATGGCCTATTTTGGCGATACCCTGGCGCACTCTGCACTGCTGGGAATCGCCTTAGGATTTTTATTTCAACTCAACCCCACTGTGGCGGTCATTGGCGTAAGCAGTTTTATTGCCATTGCTTTAACCGTTTTACAGGGGCAACGCTTTATCGCCAGTGACACTCTGCTGGGCATTATGGCCCATGGCACTCTGTCATTAGGATTGGTGTTGGTCAGCCTGATGGACAACGTGCGTGTAGACTTAATGGGCCTATTATTTGGTGACCTACTGGCAACCAGCTATGGCGACTTTGGTTGGGTAGCAGGCTTAGGTGTACTGATTGCAATTACCCTATACTTTATTTGGACACCCTTATTAAACATTACGGTAAATCAAGAATTGGCCCAGGCAGAAGGCGTAGCCGTGGGCCCCATTCGATTATTGTATATGTTGCTGTTGGCCAGCACCGTGGCCATTGGCATGAAAGTGGTAGGAGCGTTATTGATTACCGCCATGCTCATCATTCCTCCGGCAGCAGCGCGCAAACTTGCGGCTACGCCGGAAAGCATGGCTTTCTACGCCAGTGCAGTGGGCATGATGGCCGTGGTAAGCGGCCTGGCACTTTCCTGGTTTGTGGATACTCCCGCTGGCCCCAGTATTGTGTTAAGCGCGGTTGTTGCGTTCCTGCTCATTTTTCTTTTTATTCGCAAGCAGTAATTTAGTAACCCCTATAGATTGAGAAGGGATTCATCATGACGGAAGGCAGTTTATTACCCGACAACATCAGCAGCCTGTTGTTTACCATCATGGAACTACTTACCGGCCTGTTTATTTTGTCGGTGGGCATTGCGGTATTTGTGGTGATGATTCTATATGTGGTGGATCGCACACAAACGCAACAAACCATTCGCCGAAATTATCCAGTGATTGGTCGCTTTCGTTATATCTTTGAGCATATTGGAGAGTTTTTCCGTCAGTATTTTTTCGCCATGGATCGCGAAGAGCTACCTTTCAACCGTGCGCAACGATCCTGGGTGTATCGCGCTGCCAAAAACCTGGATAACACCATTGCTTTTGGCTCCAGTAAAGATATTAACCGACCTGGCACTATTCTATTTGTAAACACACCCTATCCAACGTTAGATGAAGACGCTGTGGAGATTTCTCCTGTCGTAATTGGCCCAGGTTGCGATCACCCTTTTACTGCAAAATCCTTGGTGAACATTTCTGGCATGAGCTTTGGCGCCTTATCCAAACCAGCCGTGCAAGCATTATCACGGGGCGCACAAATGGCAGGCTGCTGGATGAACACCGGAGAAGGCGGTCTTTCCCCCTGGCATTTGGAAGGCGGATGCGATTTGGTTTTTCAAATCGGCACTGCAAAATACGGCGTGCGCGATGAACATGGCCACCTAAGTGAAAACAAGTTAAAACAAATTGCTGCCCACGATAAT
>JBFKSL010000305.1:0-5703 GCA_041626995.1 Ketobacter sp.
ACGCGGGTATTTTGGATGGGGACTTATTGGCCGTGCATAAAACCCATGAAGCTCGCAAGGGCCAAATTGTTGTAGCACGAATTGGCGATGAAGTGACTGTGAAGCGCTTTGATCGTAAACGCAATAAAGTTATTTTGCTTCCAGAAAATGCCGATTTTGAACCCATCGAAGTGGATCAAAACAGCGCAGACTTCGCCATCGAAGGTTTAGGTGTTGGAATTATTCGAGACGGAATTTAAAGAAATTGATTGAAGCTCAATGAAAAACGCCAGAGGCATCTTCGTAGTCTTCAAGGACTTTGCTGTCGCTACATTCTTCATGAGCTTCAAGTATATGGCCATATACTTCACCCACTGCTTGCACACCTGCACCCACCATAGCTTTACCGATATCCATAGAATGCTCAGACAATAAAACTTTTACTTCATCGGAAAACTTAATTTCTACTAAAGGGGCACCTTCTCCGTCAGCTCGACGTAAAACGATTTCACCAGTTTCCAGTTCTACTATTTCTAACAGAGAAGACATTTATTTAACCTAAATCGATGGAAGTAATTGAAGCGGTTAGAAAAACAGGTTTTTCAACAAGCCCCCCGGCTAAAAAACACCTGTAAAACTCGCTCAACGGGCAGAAATACTATCACGCTGGCCCTTGCCGCCACAAATAAATAGCCCTTTTATGTGATATATATTTCCTACCACTCCACCAATAGTTCTCTAATTTCTTCTATCAGCAGACTAAGTTTGTCATACCAATCAGAAAGTTGCGTAAACTCATCAATCTCCATAAAAGTTCGTACTTCAATGGCATTTAAATTGGCAGCTTCTTTTTTTTGCGAGCTTTGATCGGGATCTAGCTCATTTATTCTTTGCCATAGCGATAACATTCGTTGCAACCAACTGTTATCTGAATTTTCAAGATCGTATAAGCGCTCTAATTCACCAAGCGATTTACCTTGTGCTCTGCTCTGCTCAATCAAATCTTTTAACTGCATGGATTGGTTAAAACTTTCGTTGTAGGTGTGTGCAACTTCCCACACAAAACAGCGATAGGCCGACACCAAGTGAAATAGACAAGATTCCTGATGAGCTGCCACCAATGCTTTTCTGTTTAAAACGCTTTCATCTTTTTCTGCATTTTCAATAGCTTCCAGATAGAAACGGGCAAAATATCGCTTTTGGTTAGCATTGCTTAATTTGTGTTTTGACATAACTCATTAACCTTACAACTTGATTTGCCTATTGTACGTGTTGCCAGCGCTACCAACCACATCACATTTATCCTATTCCTTGTCTATACTTAAGCAACTTACATTAAACAATTTTAGCTGCTTGTTTTTACTCAGTTTTTATCGACACGGGTGCTAGATGTCTAAAATACTATGGCCTGCCCAGTTCATCATGAACCGGCTGATGTACACCTATAAGTTCGCATTGATCAGCATTCTGTTCCTATGCCCTATTATTCTTTTGGGCGAGCAATTATGGCGACAGCTGGAAGAGGACATTCAAACCACAGCTACAGAGGCGCAAGGGATTGATATTATTCGCTCGCTGAATCAAATCACTTTGGCTGCCTCACGCTACCGCGATGTCATGATGGCGCACAATTATGACCGCAACGAAACTACCACCCGCCGGGTCTATCAACTGAAATCAGAAACTCGAGAATTAATTGAGCAGTTTATCAAGCAAAATGCCGATTCAAAGCTGATCAGCAAAGACCAGATCCAGCGTATTGAGCAAGCCTGGAAAACCTCCACTAATGATGAGCTTGGCTCGCAAATCATGTTACGTGAATACATGGCATCTTACGGCGCCATTGTCTCCGAGCTGGATAATATTGTATTGGAAATTGCCAAATCCAGTGGACTGGCAAATGATACCGAGCCACAACTTAATCTTGAAATCAGTTTTTATTTGGAGAAAGTCAGACCGCTTACTTACTACTCTGGTTTACTACGCGGTTATGGCAATAACACGCTTAATACTCCTTTCCTGGATAGCGCCAGTTTCACTGAGGTGGACGCCACCTACTTCAATACTCAAACAGCCTATTCAGATTTCCAAGACACTTTTAAGAAAATCTCAGCAGCACATCCAGATACACCTTTTGCTTCTGCTACAGCTAAAACGATTGATGCAACAGATAAATTATTGTTTCTTTTTAATGATCAAGTGGTTGAAGCGATATCCGACCGAAAGACCTGGCAGGAATATGACGCGAGTACCACCGAGCTGATTGCTTCCGTCAAAGAATTAGAGTCAATACTGTTGACCGATGCTTTGAATAAAGTTCAATCACGTTTGGATGATAAAGTTCAAAACCGTTACATTCTGGTAACGGCTCTACTCCTGTTGCTGGCCATAATCGGCTATCTGTATTTAGGTTTATACACTTCTTTGCGTGATAGCATCCGTAATATGATTGACAGTGCACGCAAAGTTGCCGATGGCGATATAACAGTAGATGTCCACAATGAAAGCCAGGATGAATTTTCACAACTTATCAATAATTTTAACGACATGCTGCACCAAATACGGCACTTGATTGAATCTGCCCGGCAAAGCAGCGAAGACACAGCGGAACACGCTCAAAATGTACAAGCCCTAGCGCAACAAAATAGTGAGGTTGTTAAGCAACAAACAGAAGAGACTCGAAAAATCAGTCAGGCAATGGAGGAAATGACGGCGGCATCAGAGGAAGTGGCAAAGGAAACGGAGTTTACCGCTGGAGCCGCAGAAGAAGCAGACGAAACTGCACGGGAAGGGCAGTATTTATTAAAAGAATCCGTTGCTAGTTTTACTCACCTCACAGAAAAAATTAATAGTTCCATGAAAGTGGTTGAGAACCTGGCTGAGCAAAGCCGTGGTGTAACCGCTATTTTGGATGTGATAAAAAGCATTGCTGAGCAAACCAATCTATTAGCACTCAATGCCGCCATTGAAGCAGCCAGGGCGGGTGAACAAGGCCGAGGCTTTGCCGTAGTAGCCGATGAAGTTAGAACCTTGGCTCAACGCAGCCACCAGGCCACAGTGGAAATCGATGAAGTACTGGGCAAAATCCAAGGTGGTGTAGATGAAGTGGTTAACGCTATGGAAACCAGTGTTCAGGTAACAGAAACGTCAGTGGGCACCACGCTGACTTTGAGCGAAAAGCTAGAAGAAATTTTGGAAAGGGTAAGCCATATTAATAAACGCACTCAATCCATCTCGGCCACCATGCTGCAACAAACGGAATCTGTGAACCATGTGCGCGTGAGCATTCACGCCATTGACTCCCGAGCCGGAGACGCTGCCCACGCAGCAGAGAATACGCTGCATTCCTCTGATGAAATGCAGCAAGCGTTGAATGAACTGGTTAAGCAATTAGGCCGATTTAAAGTTTAAGCTACCGGCTCATTTTTTCTTGGCAGCACTCTTCTTAGCCGTTGATTTCTTAGCAGCGGACTTTTTGGCCGTTGCCTTCTTGGCTGCTGTCTTTTTGGCCGCAGCCTTTTTAGGAGCCGCTTTTTTCGCTGTCGGCAACTTCTCCACCCACTTATTACCATCGTAGGTGGCCGACCAACCCGTAGATTTACCCTCTTCGTTTTCCGTCATCACGTATTGAGATTTGCTCTTACGACTGTAACGAATAATGGCTTTGTTACCCTCCCTGTCTTTTTCTGGGGCCGACAACAAAAAGGCGTATTTGGGATCAAGCTTATCACCCACACTCTTAACTTCTTCCACTAACGGTGCGCGGGTTTCACGATGCTTTGGAAATTGGCTAGCGGCCATAAACAGTCCCGAAGCCCCATCCCTTAGTAGGAAAAAGTCATCGCTTTTCTCACACTTCAAATGCGGCATGGGAATGGGATCGGCCTTAGGCGGTGCCACTTCGCCGTTGCGCAACAATTTACGAGTGTTCTTACACTCACTATTGGTGCAATCGAAGTACTTACCAAAGCGACCGGTTTTTAATTGCATATCTGCGCCACATTTGTCGCACTCAACAATCGGGCCGTCATAGCCTTTAATTTTAAAGCTGCCCTGTTCAATTTCGTAGCCATCGCAATCAGGGCTGTTGCCGCACACGTGCAGTTTACGGCCTTCATCAATCAGGTAATTCTCCATGGCAGTGCCGCACTTGGCACAACGGCGTTTTTCACGCAGTGCCTTAGCTTCGCTCTCATCGTCATCCACGTTAATGGTTTCGGAGCCATGAATCAGGTTTATGGTTTCTTTGCAGCGCTCTTTTGGCGGCAAGGCATAGCCTGTACAACCCAAAAACACACCGGTGCTTCCAGTACGAATGGCCATAGGACGCGCGCATGCTGGGCATTCTATGTTGGTTTCTACTGGAGGGTTAGCACGCATGCCGCCATCTTCAGCTTCGGCCTTTTCCAGCTTGCCACTAAAGTCTTTATAAAAATCGTCAAGAACCTTTTTCCAGTTCAGGTCACCCTCTGCGATTTCATCCAGCTGCTCTTCCATCTTCGCGGTGAAACTGTAATCCATCAGGTTGTCGAAGTTTTCGTTTAAACGGTCGGTAACGATATCGCCCATTTTTTCCGCATAAAAACGACGATTTTCCAACTTCACATAACCACGATCCTGAACGGTGGAAATAATAGACGCGTAGGTAGAAGGACGACCAATCCCACGCTTTTCCAACTCTTTTACCAGGCTGGCTTCAGAAAAACGCGCTGGCGGCTTGGTAAAATGCTGGCTGGGATCGAGTTTTTTCAAATCCAACACTTCGCCAATGGCCACATCTGGCAGCTCGATATCTTCTTCAGACTTTTTACTGCCGGGCATTTTCACTGCAAGGTGACCATCGAATTTCAAGATCCGGCCTTTGGTGCGCAGCTCAAAATTACCCGCATCCACAATCAGGTTGGTGCTCAGGTATTCCGCTGGCGGCATCTGACAGGCCACAAAACGCTTCCAAATCAGCTCATAGAGCTTCTGAGCATCATTCTCCAGGCCTTTGATGTCTGCCCCCAAAGCATTTACATCCGTTGGACGTATGGCTTCGTGAGCCTCTTGTGCGCCTTCTTTACTGCTGTAAACCGGTGGTTGTGCCGGTACATATTGATTTCCCCAACGGTCATCAATGTAAGAACGACAACTTTCCACTGCCTCTTTGCTAAGGTTCGTGGAGTCAGTACGCATGTAGGTAATATGACCCGCTTCATACAAACGTTGGGCCATCATCATGGTTTTCTTCACACTAAAACCAAGGCGTGTGCTGGCCGCCTGCTGCAATGTGGACGTGGTAAAAGGTGCTGCTGGGCGCGATTTGGTAGGACGATCTTCCCGCCCAGAAACGGTAAATGGCTGCCCTTTCAGGTGTTCCAGCGCTTTATCGGTGTCCGCCTTATTGGTGGGACGGAAGTTTTTACCTTGCTCTTTGGTAACCTGTAAACGTAATTCTTGCTTCTTGGCCGTGGCGGTATCGGCGAACACTTCCCAGTATTCCTCAGGAATAAAAGCGCGAATTTCACGCTCACGCTCTACTACTAACTTAACCGCGACGGATTGAACCCGGCCTGCGGACAAGCCACGGGCAATCTTGGCCCACAGCAGGGGCGATACCATGTAGCCCACAACCCGATCCAGAAAGCGACGGGCTTGCTGCGCGTTGACTCGGTTGTTGTTCACCACGCCCGGCTCGCGGAAGGCTTCCTGAATAGCGCTTTTGGTGATTTCGTTGAACAC
>JBFKSL010000306.1:0-5697 GCA_041626995.1 Ketobacter sp.
CAAATCTTCAGGTGAAATTAACACATCTCCATCTATTACCACGTTATCGTTATCAACACGATAAAAGAAACAGTGCCTTCGCCCAGTATGGCAAGCCGGTCCGGTTTGATCTACCTGCAGCAGAATAGTGTCACCATCGCAATCCAAGCTAAAGGATTTCAGTAGTTGAACCTGACCGCTACTTTCACCTTTGCGCCACAAGCCTGATCGGGATCGAGACCAGTAGCAAACTCTTCCCGTTGTCAGGGTTTCACTAATAGCGTCCTGGTTCATCCACGCCATCATAAGCACTTCTTTACTGTCAAACTGTTGAGCAATTGCTGGTACCAAACCTTGTTCATTAAATTTGATGTTATTCAGAATTTCGTCACGGGGAATGGTAAAGCCGTTTTTCTTTTGCTCGTATTGCTTAAATTGATTCATGCTATTCGTTTTCAATTGATCAAAATTGTTTTGTATACTTAGCTTGTTAAATAGCATCATACTCTACTTGAATGGGTTGGCGATACATTGATTAATTCACAGCCTGACAACATTGTCGTTTTCTTTGCCGATGTTTCGGGCAGTACCCGCATGTACGAAAAATTGGGTGATACCGTGGCCCACGAGTGTATTCGGCAAAGCCTGGAACGTATTCACCATCACGTGGTGCAAAATAATGGCCGTTTAATTGAAACCATTGGTGATGAAGCCATGGTTACCTTTGAGACTGTGGATGACGCCATTGCGGCCAGCCTTCAAATACAGCAACATTTTTTCCAATCGCCCGTTGCGGGAAAGCATTTTGTAAAGGTGCGTGTGGGCTTCCATTATGGGCCTATAGAGTACGATGAGGGGCATCCGTTTGGTGATACCGTAAATGTGGCTGCCAGGGTGGTCGCCTTGTGCGAAGCTGGCCGTATTATTGCCACCTCATCAACTCTGCATTTGGCAAGTGATCAGACTGCCTGCCAAATTCGCCCCTATCAGAAAGCTCGGGTGAAGGGCAAAAGCCAACCCCTGGTGGTGTCTGAAGTGGTGTGCGATAACAGTGATGCTACTTCTCTGTTTAACAACGCAACTCAAACTACTCAAATTCAGAATTTAGGTATTCAACTAATATTGGAATACGAAAATAAAACTGTCACCATGACCCAGGAAACCCCCACGCTGGTATTGGGGCGTGGGCAGCATTGCGATTTGGTGGTTGATAGTTCACTGGCTTCTCGAGCCCACGCAAAAATCGAGTACCGATGGGGTGATTTGATTATTGTTGATCACAGTACTAATGGTACCTATGTTCAGCCCGAACAAGGCAAGCGTCGTTCCGATGGTAAACCCGTCAGGCTACATCGACGTGAAATGATATTAAGAGGGAAGGGCAAGATCAGCATTGGTGCAGAACCGGGCAATGCTGATCAGAACTGTATTGTTAAATATGAAGTATTGCGTACTTAGTGTTGCTGTAGCTCTCGATCAATACGATCAATCGCCTGAGTCACTTTTTGCAGTTCTTCATTGGCTACGCGGCTAATTTCTTCAAGCACTTCAGCGTTTTCCAGTTGAATCGCCTGTTCTGAGGAATCCCTCTCCAAGCCTTTGCCGTAGTCTCGTTTTATCGCATCCAGGCGATCCAGTAATTCACCGCGGCGTACTTCTAACTCTGCCTTTTTCTTTTTTAGCTCTTCAGACATGATCAATTAAATCTCCTCTATTTCCTTACATTGTACGCATAGCAAGACCTGGGCAACTTGATTGTGGTCAATATCAGTACCGTATAGCTTTTGGCGACATCTCCAGTGGGCATACGGGTGTTATGGTTTCAAACGATTTTAGGTAGTGCTGTTCGACCCGTTTCATATTGACAAGGGATAAACCATTCGAAAAACCAAACCACACATACAAACCGTTTAAATCTCTAAACATATCCGGTAGATAACGCGGCGGTTCTACAATACCTTCTAAATAAGCTTCATACAAAACGGGAATATCTTCCAGTGCAATCTTACCCACGAATAACATAGGGATTAATTCAGGTAGCCCAGCGCCTATTGCGCTTCTGATAAAATTCACATTTTCGATAAAGCCTTTAATGTAAGATAAGTCTTTAGTGAAAATAGAACCACCATTAATGGTTCCGCCGCGAAATACCCTTTGTGTGGTGGTATATGCTTCGTTATCAGGCAGACCCCGGTTGCGTAAATGATGAAACGTTTCCACAAAGTCAGCACCTTGCTGTGCCACATGGATGGCGCTTACCCTGTCGCTTACCCGCCGTGCGCGAAAGGGAAAACTGCTGAAAGTGAGCGTTTCCATCAACAGGGCTAAACCTTCCTGGATGGCGGCTATGCGGGGTGCGCCAACACTTAACCAACGAGCATGGGGTTGTAGGCGACCGTTTAAGGTTGTACCGACATGTACCCAGCCTTCATGTACTTCCAACACACGAAGATCCCGTTCTGAAAAATGCGACCTGGAGTTCATTTTAATGCTGTCGCCACCGGCTGCGGCATCAGATACGATGCCGTCAGCTAAAATCACTTTCAGCTCTCCTTCGGTGAAAAAACGATTTAATCGGTCTTGAAGAACCTGTACCGCATCCTGGGCATCGTAATTCTTGGGTTGATAGAAAGATATATGCTCTACTGCCGGCTGAGAAAAGATGGAGCAGAGCTCTTCACCAACCTCCAATAGGGAGCGTTGATCACCACAAAGGTGGTCAGTGGCCGACCCATATAATTCCACGCTGAATTTTCCAAATTCGGGTTTTCCTCGAAAACGAAGTAATTCAAGCACCGATAAATATTGTTCGGTGGTGGCCAATAACAGATTTCCCAGTGGATCTGTCTTACCCAGCTTTCGAATTATGGATTGCTGTAGTTCTTTAAACTCCGTGCGCTTTTTCTCTAAATCAAAATCGAGAGGAATGGATTGATAGTAATCATGGGTGGCCTTGGGTAAGGCTGTCATGCCAGAGGCAAAAAAGTCTTCTCGCCACTGGTGAGGCCACTTAATGCTATCAAGAATTCGAATAGGGGATTGTGCGTCTATCAGTTGTTCCGATAGTGCCTTTAGGTTAGATAGATAAATATGTCGCTTGCTCATTCAGGCTTCTTAGTTTGGGTGCGCATAGGGATGGCTGGCACCCAAACTCTAAGCCTCAATTAAGCCCCTGACAATGAATATTAAATGGGTTAAAGGGCTCTTTTTTCCAACTGGCCCCATTGCTGTTGGTGCCTAATGTAGTAATTGAGCTCTCTTTCCGCTTCCCTTCGACTTAAGAATGGGCCTTCCTGAGTGTTCTCCCTTGTTAGAAAAAACCAACCAGACTCTGTCCATAAGAACCTTTCTGACCGAAACCATGTTTTATCTTTTTCGCCAGCACGCACCTGCATTGTCCTTACTCCTTCTCATGCCTGGTTACTAATTAAACATAGCAAGAAACAGTTGAATGATATGTAATCAATTTTCATATGCTTATAACGTTATTGTGTGTTGGTATATGAGCTTAAATATTGATCTAAAACAACAGTTTAAAAGAGGCTGACCCCATAATGGGTTCCCGTTAGAATGTTATGTGGCTTAAGTCAGGTTGCTTGTGATGACAAACATATTTGCTTCACCGTTTCGTATCTTCTTTATGTCATGCTCATTGTGGGCTGTTTTGGCTATACCAATTTGGATAGGAGCACTGAATGGATACGTATCGTTTCCTGGCAAGGTCATTCCATTGGTCTGGCATCAGCAGGAAATGATATTTGGATTCATGAATGCGGCTATCGCTGGATTTTTCCTCACGGCAGTTTGCGTATGGACATCCACCAAGCCACTTCGTGGTGGGCCGCTGGTGGGGTTGTGGTTGGTATGGTTGTTAGGGCGATTCGCTATCTTTGGTGGAGATGAACTTTATTTGTTGATGAACCTGCTGTTTTTTCCTTTGGTGATTGCTGATGGTGGGCGAAGAATCATAAAAGTGAAACAAAAGCGACAATACCCATTGCTTGCGCTGTTGGTGTTATTGTATCTGTCCCAAACACTCATTTTATTCGAGCCGTCAACTGGCTTAGTGCAGTCAAATTTATTATTGATTGCTATACTGGCGTTGTTGATTGGTGGTCGAATCACGCCAGCATTTTCCACCAACTGGGCAAAACGCTCAGGCCTTAATAAGGTAAATGTGAAAACCTTCCCATTGATCGAAAAGCTTACCTGGCTGAGTACAATCGCCTTATTCGTTAGTGTTCAGTTTGAGCTGAATTATGTTATTCCCTACATTGCAATAAGTGCAGCCGGCGTATGCTTGATCCGAGTAATTGGATGGAATGGTTGGGCGTTCTACGCGGAACCGTTGCTTTGGATCTTACATTTATCTCTACTTTGGGTATCAGTAGCATTTCTGTTTTTATCGTTAGGGTATTTTGAGATCGTTAATGCTAAGGCATGGGTACATGCTCTTACGATTGGCGCCATAGGGAGTTTGATTTTAGGCGTGATCACCCGAGTACCGTTGGGGCACACGGGCCGCCCTTTAGTGTTGCCCAAATTTATGGCGTTTGGTTATTGGTTTATTCAGGCTGCTGCTTTTTTTCGTGTTGCAACCGCTTCAAATTGGGTGCCCTGGCATTTAGGTATTACTTTAAGCACAATACTTTGGACGCTGTCATTTGTGTTATATCTATATCTTTACATGCCAATTTTATTGGCACCTAGAGTTGATGGTGCTCCCGGTTAAAGTTAAACACAAATACTAATTTGTTTTTGTACATTGTTTTGAGCCCATCTTACAGGGGTGGAATTCAGTAAGTGAACTATACTTATCTGCTAAAAGTGTGAACTACGTCCTACCGGAAGTAAGGGTGTTCTGTAGAAAGTATGTTGGGAGCATAGGTTTGTGATCCAACGTAGTAACTGGGTTCAGAATTACAATGCTAAAACAATGCGTTATCACGTTGTTGCTGGCTTCTTGTTGTGTTTTCTTAAGCGTTGGTAGCGGCTATTCTGCTGCAGAAACCCTTGAACTTAACAATCATAGCAATCAAATCATCATATCTTCGCCTTTTCTGAAATGGCTGGAAGATCCTCACGATACTTACACAATTAACGGAATTAGCGCAATTCGCGATAGTGCCTTCAAACCTATTGAATCAGACATAATTAATTTAGGTCATACTGCCAGTTCGATATGGGCTACTTTCGAAGTCATCAATAACACGGGTAACGAGAACTTTGACGATATTTGGATGCTTGAAATAGGCTATCCATTATTAAAACGCGTAAATATATATGTGGCTGATAACCAGAAAGTGCTCCAGAGATTTCAGATTGGTTATGAGCACAACATTAATAGCAGATTAATACCCACACGAAATTTCGTTCAACCCGTTCGTTTAGATTACGGAAAAACCTACCAAGTTTACGTTAATGTGATGCGCGAAAATGGTAGTGTTCAGTTGCCATTAAAAATTTATAAGCCAACATCATTTTTATTATCAGAAGTAAAAGCAAACTATGTGTTTGGTATATTCTTTGGAATATTACTTGCGATGGTGGTTTATAACACTTATCTGTACTTGTCGGTTCGTAATAAGGCTTACCTGTATTACATATTATATATAATCTGTGCTATTGGAGCATTCTTAACCACAACAGGCTATGGCTTTTTGTTTTTGTGGAGTGACACCCCGCTCATAAATGAGTATGCACTTCAGATCCCGTCGA
>JBFKSL010000307.1:0-5697 GCA_041626995.1 Ketobacter sp.
AGAACTCACCAAAATGTTCGCTATGATGGCCGCTACATTAAGATTCCATATCCAAATGGCGACGTTCCAAAAGACATTGGCGTTTGCACAGATGTGATCATTCGATCATACAGAGCATTAGGCATAGATTTGCAACAGCTGGTTCACGAGGATATGGCAAAACACTTCAACCAATATCCATCAAAACGCATCTGGGGACTAGATAAACCGGATTCCAATATCGATCACAGGCGGGTACCAAATCTGCAGGTTTTCTTCAGCCGCTTTGGCCAAGAGTTGGCAATCTCAAACGACCCTTCAAGTTACAAAGCGGGTGACTTGGTTACCTGGCTGCTGCCTGGCAATTTGCCTCATATCGGTATTATAAGCGATAAAGTAAACTCAAAGACCGGCTTGCCCTTAATTGTTCACAATATCGGGATGGGACCTAAGCTCGAAGATATGTTATTTGACTATAAGATCACTGGCCATTACCGCTACCAGCCAGAGCAACAAAGATAAACCTATGCTTTGCGCCGGTGTAAGGAATATAGCAATACACCCGTTAAAGATAACATCACCAAAAATAAAGCCGTCAAATCCACCAGAACCCAACCCCAGCCACCAAACCAGCGCCCCGCATGAAGATCTTGCACAAAGCGCTCCCAAGTTAGGCCGGGGACACTATATTGGGATGAAATGATTTTAGCCAACGCCTTTGGTGCCGGTGGCAGTGTTTGCAAAGTTGTCGGCTTGGAATCAACAGGTGCTACGCTAAACGACATCAAGTCGAATTGAAATGCCTTCCCTTCATACTGGATCAATAATAGCGTTTCCGAAAGCAATCCAATGCCTCGCAAGCCGCTGCTGGGCATTGAATTCATAACCTCAATCAATTCACCTTCCGCTGTAAACAACGCGATTTTATGCTCACAGGCGGCAATCACCATATGCTGTGTGGCTACCACGCCTTTCCAAGCGTCACCACAGCGAGCCACTTCTTCGTTTTGGAGAAACAATTGCTCATTGGCCAACACCCACCAACGATCAAACAGCTTCTGACCAACAAACTCTGTTGGCACTTCCACGCCATAACTCTTCAGCAACCAAGATGAATGTAAGTGCTGCTTATCCCATCCCCATTCATCGGCATGATTGAGTAAAAAGCCCGTCAAAGCAATCAGCAACACTAAACAGCTTGCCAGCAGGCCCAGACGCCGATGCCAACGCCATAAATGCCCTACCCAGACACGACGTAACTTTGATCTGGCTGTCATGCGGCTACCTGACCATGAAGATACAATACCCAACGTGCAACGGCAGTTACTGCATTGACCGACAGCGTTGCGCCACTAATACCATCGATGTTTTTATTCAAACGATCTTCTTCGTTAAGCTGCGCACCCACAAATTGCTTTTTGAAAAAGTCATAGCGAACCTCTCCTCCCCTGGATTCGCGAAAAACCAGTATTTCTACCATCTGAATCTGATTCTGCTCAATGACAACACCTATTGTAATGGGGTGCTCTTTACCAATTTCATCAACAACCCAAGCACTTCTGCCTTCTTGCGCCCAGTAACGCAGGCGCAAACCGGCTGGGGCATGCCCCAATAATTCTTTTCCCCGTTGCTTATGTTGGTCTGTCAACCAAACAACGTTGGAGGAAGGGCTTCCCTGTGGAAATGCACGCTGGAGGAACTGTTCGGTGGTATAAAAAACCTGGTCAGCTTGGGCCAAGCCAACACCAAACAATAATAGAATGGAAAAATATTTAATTAACTTCACACTAGAATCATAGGCAGAGCAAGCAACATCGCTTGCCCCGCACTATACAACTGCTGATTAGAAACTCCAACCAATACCCAGGTTGAACCCTTTCTTGGTGTCATTAGGTTCTTTGATTTTCACCACATCAGCCTTAAGGGCTACGGTGTCGACCAACCAGTAATTCACACCCGCATCCGTTTGCTTATATTTGGAATCCACTGAACTGTCGCCAGCTTGGTTATCCCATTCGCTTTGACGTACAAAGATACCCAGACTGTCATTCACTTTAAAGGACGGTTCGATATACCAACCAGCTTGCTCATCCGCGCCTGCTTTAATGCTATCCATGCCGCGATCAATATTCCAATCTGCATACAAAGCCCTTAAACCGAAAGGTCCTTGCTGAAGATCAACGTGAGCTTCCAATAAAATCGCTTCCATATCGCTCAAGCTACCCACGGTTTGACCCTGCAACAAGTCCGTTTGATATTGCGCGGTAAAACCAACGCTAACACCGGCAGCCCCTTTCCAGGTTAACCGGGTTGTATAAGCCAGCTCGTCCGCAGGGGCTTCACTCACTTTTTTACGGCCATCACGAATTTTGTATTTGCCCGCAGCCACATCGATATTCAACCCGGAAGATACCGCCACGTCATAGCTGATGCCTTCTGCAACTTCACCACTGGCCATGATACCGCCTTCCCACCAAGTGGTTGGGATGATGTTTTTCTCGACATTGTTGCGCTCAACACCGTAGAACGTATCCGGTTCGTGGGTTTCATTAAGAATACCTACCGGCACCAGGAATACACCCGCTAACGCCGAATGGCCTTGTGCATAATCCCATTGGATGAAGGCTTGCTCAATTTCCACTTCACCATTTTTACCTTCACCGGCCACGTTGTGCTCGACTTCTAACTCGGAAAAGAAGCGAACACTATCGCTAAAGCGATGACCAAAGAACAATACAAAACGATGCAGATCCATCTCTTTTTTATCGTTAGCGGAATCTTCATCGCTACTGATATTGTTGTAATGCAGCTCTGCGTAGCCACCCCAACTTGTATCGGCCACCCAGCCATTGTCGGCAGAAGAACCACTTTCAATGGCTGAAGTGAGTGCATCCAGCTGAGCCTGCTGCTGTTCGAGTTGTTGCTTTAAAGCATCGATTTCGGCCTGACTGGCCATGGCGGATACACTGAAAAGCGCTGTACTTAGCGCCAATGATTTAACTGCAAATGACTTACGCGCCATTTTTACCCCCTTTTTCTACAATAATTGGCATAAATATAGACATATTTGTGAAACAAAATTGTAATGATAAAGATTTACCCTGGGAAGTAAAAATCATTCTTATTTGAGAAACATTGACCTATGTCTTGGAATAGAGGTAAGTTTTCTGGATTATCAACGCATCAGTACCTGCCCGATGCGGCACCATGCCCGTACTTTCTAAAACTGCTTGACGGTTATTTTCCCAATTTTCCAATTGCTGTTCATTCAATAAGGTATAAATGGAGTCCAGCTTAAATTTCTGAAACCAGCCAGCCTCATGGAACAACAATGCCAACCAGGTACGATCCACACCCCATCCATCGCTGTACACGGTTTTGCCCACCAATAGTTCGTTTAACGCCTGGGCAACTTCTTCAATTGGTTGGCCTTCTTGCTCTATTTGCTGCCGGGATATGCCATGAATTCGCTCAGCGTCGGCCTGCCAATGTAGCCAGTGAGACAAAGGTTTAATCAGCCAGAAGTGTAAAGTGCCATCTGGCATGGCCACCCCCACTTCAATTGGGTAACTGCCTGGTCCAAAGCCTGAAGCTTCGATATCTAAAATAATGGGTGCTTCCACGTAACTATTTGCCTTAGCTGTCGCCATCCAATCAGAGACGGCTTGAATCCGCATCACGCCTGCTGTCATTTATTATTATCTCCGCTCATTTCCATGAGCTTATTTAATGCAATCCATGTTTCAATGCGTGCGCATTTTTATGTCAATTACAATAATGGCCATACCTAATTATTGTGCAAACTAGTATACCTTCAAAGATCCCCAATTCATGTAGCTTTTTCCACATTTTCTGTGGATAACTTTGGGGATTGATTTGGGTTAAATCGCTACAGCACAGGCTATTACTGTAGGGTGTGCGATTTGTATAATATTTGATCGCACTCTAAGCGCTTTATTTTCAGTAAGTTAGGACGCTGGCGCAATAAAGGAAACATTTATGTCAACTTTATGACTCGTCATCAATCTGAAATATTTTCTGTTGATGACTGGCTTGAAAATCAAGCCTTAGCGCGTAAGTAACTGCTGACCTACCCAGTGCCTAGCGAACTGATAGGCAGTTCGGCCACTTCTTGTACCTCGGTTATCTGCCCATCGAACGCACAACACTTTCAGCTCATCCGTCCAGGGAATTTCAAGCTGGTGGGGTTGCGACAATTGCTGCAACCAATGCTGGGCTATGGCCAGGTACATATCCTGGTTGATGGGGTAAAACGTCACCCACAAACCAAAGCGATCTGATAGCGATACCTTCTCTTCCACCACTTCAGTGTGATGGATTTCTGTCTCCACCACGTGAGCCCCTGCATTATCGGAGTTGTATTCCGGTAACAAATGACGCCGATTAGAGGTGGCATAAATCAGTATGTTCTCGGGGGAGGCATACACGCCACCATCCAGCGCACTTTTTAGTGCTTTGTAACCCTCATCTTGACCTTCAAAAGAGAGATCGTCACAAAACAAAATAAAGCGATACGGTTCACCTTGAATGGCCGCTACGATTTCCATTAAATCTGCCAAGTCAGACTTATCCACCTGAATCACCCGCAAACCATCGCCCGCGTATTCATTCAATATAGCCTGAATCAGGGAGGACTTGCCCGTGCCCCTGGAACCGGTGAGCAACACATTATTAGCAGGCAAACCGCGAATAAACTGTTCGGTGTTCTTCACCAGTTGGGATTTTTGCCGATCCACGCCCAAAATATCATCCAGATTGTTCTGAGGTGTTCGCTCTACCCCTTGCAAGTGTCCGGTAAACTGTTGCTTTTTCCACAATGCAGCATGGGTGGTAGCCCAATTTACATTTTTGGCTTTGGTGGGCAGTAACGGCTCCACCCGCTCCAGAATCGCGTCTAGTTTTTCTACCAAGCGAGGCAACAGCAACAGTGGTTTCATTTAATGGTCTTTAACAGTTGGTTGAATTCATCCAAGCGATCATCTGCCACTTTTCCATAACTGGCTAAGCCTGTCATTTTATCATTGATTGGGGCTAACTGTTCCGTTAACGCCTGATCCAGCTCGCCTTTAACCTGTTTTTTCACAGTTGCAGACTTTTCTTTAATTACGTTGCCCAAAACCGACTTAAAAACATCATTCAGATTTGAAGAAACCTTTAAGTTCGGCTTATCCACTTGACCATCGGCTTTGGCATCCAATGTAAGCACGTTCATTTTTTGCATGCTGTTGATAAGACTATCGGCCCAAGCCTCTTGACTCTGACTACCCGCCAATTGCACAGCAAAATCACTGAACAACCCTTCCATATCCAGATTAAGCTGATCGCCACTTACAATTTTTGCATTAGCATCAAAGTTCAGTTTGGCTTTTTCCAAAAGTACGCTTAAGGCATCACTTTGAGACAGGGCGAAGTCCGTTAGCACACTATCTTTGACTGAAACACTAAGGTTGTCTTTCGCTTCTTTTCCAGCACGATGATCAAGAACACCTTGCATAGAAATGTTACCCAACAATTCTCCCACCGCTTTAATATCCACATTAATAGGATCGGAGTATAAGTCTGGCGCTTCCGAGATATTTTCTATCTGACCTTCTATGGTGCCTGTACGATCACCCTGTTTGAATGGGCCGGTTAAGCGTAACAATTTCACCAAAAAATCAGGCGAAGTTTTAGCTAGGGCTTGCTGGGAAAGCCCAT
>JBFKSL010000308.1:0-5664 GCA_041626995.1 Ketobacter sp.
TGCCACATCAACACGCAACCCATCACTTCTTTCACGGTATAGGCATTAATGGCAGCCGATTTGGGGCACAAACCAGGTTGGTAGGGAATATCTTCCAGCTGACCATCGGGGCCGTATTTCCAGGCATGATAAGGGCAGCGAATGGAATCGCCTTCAATGAATTCATTGGTGGAAACAATATGAGCAGATTTGCTGGCGGTTAAATGCGTACCCATGTGCTTGCAGTACGCATCCAGCATGACCACACGACCGCTTTGGCCACGATAAAGAGCGAAATCTTTGCCAAAAAATGTCACTGCCATGGGGCCTTTATCCAGCTCACTGGATTCTGCCACCACAAACCAGCCACGAGGGTAGTCCTGTGGGCCCAATCCATAGTCTTTTGATTTTGCTTTCACGTCCGACATGGCAATTCTCCTCTCTTACTATTTATTCTCATCGTTATTATTTTGCTTGTAGTAATGGTTAAACAGCTTATGCTTTTTATTTGTATATTACAACTATTGGTAATATCATATTTTCTTACGCTGTGGTGGCTTTTACAATAAACCCTTGAATTACTTAAGAAGATAAAATCATGGACGCCAACAAATCCGTTACCTACCACATTACCAAAACCGGCAATATTCTGCGCCAGCTGGTTACCAAGCGTCTAAAAGAGGGTGAGGTCAACCTGACCCCGGAAGAAGCCACCCTAATGAATCAACTTTGGGACGACGATGAACAAACTGTTTCAGAGTTGGGCCAATGGTCTATTAAAGACCCTTCCACACTGACTCGCCAAATCGATGGCTTGGTGAAAAAAGGTTATGTGGAGCGCTTTCACGGGGTGAAAGATCGACGCAATGTCTTCGTGAAGCTCACTGCTGAGGGAAAGAAGCTGAAAAAGCAGTTTCATAAAACTGCCATTCAACACCTTGATGAACACCTTGCTCATTTGTCAGCACAAGAATTGGAAACGACAATTCAACTTCTTCTGGATATTCAGAATCGTGCGCTGGCGGAACTGCAAGATCAATAACGCAGACGCTGAAACTCGTGCCAGGCATCTTCGCACATATTGTAGTGATGACCATTATTATAGTTAACATGGCCTTCACGTATGCTGCACTGAGTTACCGTTACTCCGCCATCGCAATCATCATATACGCGACATATTGCTTTGCCGTATTCACAATCTGCACCACTTCCCGGGCGATCACAAATATCCACCACTCTTGGATTACCGGTACAACCTTGTGCGGTTTTCCAGTTGTAACGGCTTTCTGCCGCTGGCAACGACCAGCCCCAGGAAAAATCATGAGGCACAATCACATCGTATAACCCACGCACTTCCAGCACTGGAAAAGGCGTTTTATTGGAATGAGGAAATCGACATTGCTCACCGTATCCGTAAGCAAAACTTTGAGAAGCCAATAAAGTTCCAGAGAACGTATCCGGATGATCACAAGCCATTTTTCCTGCGATGGCAGCGCCGTTGGACAACCCCACTGTATAAATATTTTTGGCATCGATTCGCAACCCCGATCGCGAGGAATCACTTAAACACTGCACTATTTTCATAACAAATTTATCATCGTTATGATTAAAAGGATTGCAGCAAAACTCGCCGCCATTCCACACCGGAATCAAACCAATCGCTTGCGGATAAACAACAGCAAAGCCATGTTTATCCGCGGCCTGCTTCCAACAGGAAAGATTGTGTTGCCGATATTTATTGGAACCTTTGCCATGAAAATCTAACAACAACGGAGTCGTCGTCTGGTAATTTTCAGGTACATACAGGCTGTAATGGCGAACCCGTCCATTCACAACCATAAAAACCGAACTTAACGCTCCCGGCTCATATTTTATGTTGCCACACCAATCAAAGCCATATAACTGTGTGCTAAAAACCAATCCCAATAGAGCGCAACAATAGCCAACCCTAATGCGTAACATCAGCCTACCCTTCCTTGCTTTGCTTCGGAAAACGCACCAAAGCCAGCGGAAAACTAACGAATTACTTTTAGGATCGATCCATCGAGATGATTATAGTAGGCGATTTTGGGAAGAAGGTTCCAAGTTACAAAAATTGTGCTCACATTTTTGTAACTGGCAAATAGTTAACGCGAATTTTTATTAAGCTTGATTGAAATTTGACGATAACTCAAACGCCCGTTGCTTTATTGACCAACAACCCCCAACAGGCTTCACGGGCTTTATTTAAATCTCTCTTACTTGGTGAGATCAAACCACTGCGAGAGGTTTTAAATAAATTAACAAAGGCTCCCCAAAAAAGGGTCAGCAGAATTTCAGGTTTAATATCTTTGCGATACACCCCTTGCTTTTGCATTTCCTTGTAATGTTTCATCCAATAGGTGAGATGCTTGTTTTCGTAATCTTTACTTTGCTGGGTCAAATAAGGGCGATGATCCTGTAGCTCCAGAAAGCGAAAGGCATCTGGTTCGTTTTCGGTAAACGCCACCAGCCTTTCCCACACCAAGCAAAAATTTTTATAGGGGTCGCCGCCTTCACTTAAACCATGAAAAAGGTAGTGTTGTAACTTTTGTTTTTGCTCGCAAAAAAGCTCATTTACCATGGCCTCTTTACTATCAAAATAGCGATACAACAAGCCAGGGCTCACACCTGCCTCTGCCGCAATCTGAGGTACAGGCACACCATTTACGCCGCCTTCGGCAAACACCTTTAACGCAGCGCGAAGGATCTCTTCGCGCTTACCGGATTTACTGGTTTTCTTTTCTGCTGCTTTGGCGGACATAGCACTTCCCAAAGTTATATTGCTCGCTTTCCCCATCGGCTTGGTAGGGTACTTTCAGTTGACCTGGATTTAGCTCTACATGCTTTGAGTATCAAAGTTGCAGGCCATCAGATCGCCTATCTGAATGGTTTCTTCACTTATCTCTCCTTCTCCTAACACTTGGCGCTTACATAAATAATGTAATTTTAACTACCGGATAATAAATGAATATTCACTTACCATTCTCAACACCAATTCAGTATCCACTTCCTTGCCAAAACTTTTTATTCGCGCATGTTCAAACTCAAAGTGGATGAGAAGGAACGCATGGTAGACGTTAACATTAAAGGGGTTTTAAACGGTATTACCGCTGTGCTGCCTGGCATGTTGGAACACAAATCTGGCCACATAATCAACATTGCCTCTGTGGCCGGGCAAAAAGTTATGGCAGCTGCTTCCTCTCACACAGAAAACACTTGCATAAACATGCAAGCATATGCCATAGTAAATTCACACTGAACATAAGGGCACGCTGTGAACGAACTCTGCAAAGTACTAAACGAACTGGGCACCGACTTTTTTAAAGCCTTGTCGGACCCGTCCCGTTTACAGGTGCTAACCACCCTAGCCTCTTGCAAGGATGCCTGCACCGTTTCCCGCGTGGCAGAGGCCTGCACTGTGGACTTATCGGTGGTGTCACGTCACCTGGCTCAGCTTAAGCGAGCAGGCATTGTGTCAGCAGAAAAACAAGGCCGAGAAGTTTATTACCGCTTAAATACCCGTAGCGTAGCCAACGCCCTGCGTCAGTGTGCCGATGTATTGGAAAATTGCTGTTAGCTTTTTTAAAACCCAACATTTGCATATTTGCGCAATATTGCTACAAACAAGGAAATCATAGCATGTCTACTCATGAACCCAACCAAGCAAAACACTCCACCCAACGCGAATCGGTTAAAAAGGAATATCAAAACAAACTGCAACAAGACAGCGGCTTCTGCGCCCACCAGTTTGAAACAGACTTTGGCTACAGCGAGGAAGAACTGGCATCCGTGCCTGAATCCGCCAGCGGCAGCAGCTTTGGCTGTGCCAATCCACTGGCCCTGGGCACCATTCAACCCGGCGACACGGTAATCGACCTGGGCAGCGGTTCAGGCATGGATGTGATTTTGGCCGCTCAAAAAGTGGGCTCTACAGGCAAGGTCATTGGTGTCGATATGACCGGAGCCATGGTGGAAAAGGCCCGCCAAAATATCATTCAAGCAGAAGTGGAAGACATTGCCGAAATACGCCAGGGCATTATCGAATCCCTGCCGGTAGAAAGTAACAGTGCCGACTGGGTCATTTCCAACTGCGTGGTAAGCCTTTCTCCCGACAAAGAGCAGGTATTTTCAGAAGTATTTCGAGTACTTAAGCCCGGCGGTAAAATGCTGCTTACCGATCTGGTCATGGCTCCGCCTCCAGCCTGGCTGCGGGCGCTTATCGCCCTAAAAAGCCCTGCATCCGCCAAAGCCCTGGATAAAGAGCGCTACCTGCAAACCATAACCAAAGCGGGCTTAAGCCAGGTTCAGGTGCGCAATCAGCTGGACTACGACGCAACCATGTTGCAATCCCTCGCTCTGGATGAACTCAACTTGCACACAAGTCTTGCTCAAGCCTTGTTGCGCTTAGATATCAATCAATTAGTCAGTCATGGCTTAAAGCCCCTGATCAAGCCGGTTGCGCAATTTATGAACAACAAGATCTCCAGTATCAAGGTCTACGCTGCAAAGCCTAAGTCAAACTAAGCTCAGCAAGGCGATTTACTGGGGAAAAGACACCAAAAACCTCTTATAATGAATTAACTCGCATCATTAGCACGGATATTTCAGTGATATTTCTCACACAAGGAAGGTATTAAATACAATTCTATGACTGAACAGAGTTTGCTATATACACCTATCCGTTGCCGATGACCGGGAGGCGGCTGACGCCCAAAGAAGCGTCAGGCCTCCCCAAAGGACACAATCTTCGCGCGCTCGTACTTGTTTCACCAGTGATGGTGATAGTGGAGAGTTAAATGGCGATTCATCGCTGCCATACCACAATTTTATTTGCTGACCTTTCTTCCAGCACTCGCATTGGGGAAAGCCTCGACCCTGAACTGGTGGCCGAAGTTTTAGGCCGCCTAAGAAAAGTAGCTGAAGCCGTGATCAGTAATCATGGCGGTATCGTTAATCAATTTTATGGCGATGGCGTGCTGGCGGCCTTCGGCTTTCCCAATCCTCAAGAAGACGATGTCGTGCAAGCCATCAGCGCTGCTTTGGAATTACACGAAGCAGCAAAAAGCATTTTACCTTTGCCAGGCATTGAACTGCCGGGTATGGACATTCAGCTGCACTCCGGTATCCACTCCGGTATTGTGGCGGTACAAGAAGGCGACCACATTCAAGGCCGCTACAAGCTCACTGGCGACGCACTTAACACCGCCGCCCGCCTTTCCGACTCTGCCAACCCCAACGAACTGTTAGTTAGCGCCCCCACCTTCGAAGGGGTTAAACCCTACTTTGTAAGCTCAGGCGTGAAAACCCTGCAACTCAAAGGCAAAGAACAACCACTGCAAGCCTACAACGTAGTGAAACGCTCAAGCGTGCGCACACGTTACGGTGCCAGTGTGAGGCGCGGTTTAAGTTCGTTTGTTGGACGCAAAAGCGAACTCTATACCCTGCAACAGGATTTCAATTCCATTGGTGACAAGGGTGCCCGTTATTTTGAATTCTGTGGCGACCCAGGCGTGGGGAAAACCCGCCTCTGTGAAGAGTTTATCGCCAGTCTGGATTTAGCGGATCAACAGGTTTACAAAGCCTACTGCGTTGACAGCGAAGGCGATAAACCCCTGCACCCGTTTATCCAAATTATGCGTTCGGTTTTTGAATTGGAACCAGGCA
>JBFKSL010000309.1:0-5635 GCA_041626995.1 Ketobacter sp.
ATCCACTTGTTATTTAACAACGCCGGGGTAACCATCAACAAAAGCTTTGAAAACAGCTCTATGGAAGATCTGGAGTTCGTTATGGGAATCAACTTCTGGGGTGTAGCGTATGGCTGCTATTATTTTCTGCCTTATTTAAAACAGCAAAATGAAGCTCATATTATTAATACATCAAGCCTGGCGGGGTTTATGGGCATGCCCAATCAAGCTACCTATTGCGCCAGCAAGGCGGCAGTGAAATCCTTAAGTGAAACCCTGTTTGCAGAATTAGCCGTGCACAACATTCAGGTTACCAGCATTCATCCAGGCACTATTAGCACCAGCATATTGCGCAGTGCAGTGGATCGCTCTGGAAAAAATGCAGACTCGACCAGCAAAATGGCCAGCCTGATGGAACGCTATGGCAAAAGCCCTGACGCGCTGGCCAAGAAAGTGGTAAAAGCCGTTAAGAAAAACCAGATGCAGGTACGAGTGGGTATTGATTCTTATTTAGGGGATTGGTGTAAAAGGCTATTGCCTCGCGCCATTCATCTTCCGTTTCGCTGGGGATTCCGTAAGGCAGGATAATTACGCCAATTTATACGAACGAAATTGCCATTAACGCCTCCATTCCATCTATGTACACTTATGAATCGTCATGAGGTACAGAATGAATGGAAAAGCTTACTAGATTTGGTTGTATTTTGCTTTGCCTGATTGCCTGCCAATGGGTTACAGCAGGCGATAACATTTCATCCCAATACTATCAACAATGCAAAAACGGCGTGGGCAGAGCTTGCTTTGATATAGGCAACACACTGCTAACCAATGGCGATCAAAACAAAGCTATTATTTATTTCACTCAATCCTGCAAAGCAGGAAACTCATTAGGTTGTGCAAGTAAACACATTCTTCATCATCACCATAACCCTTTCAAATTGAACCATGAAAAAGCCGTTGCCAAATTTAGAGCCATGTGCGACAAGCACTTAACCAATGGCTGTGCTCACTTAGCATTTAAATACCATGTGGGCCAAGGCGTAAAACAAGACTTTGAGCAGGCCGCACATTTTTACCAAATGGCCTGTGATTCTCAAATGGCACGTGCATGCAGTTATCTGGGCGTTTTGAAACAACATGGATTGGGTGTGCAACAAAACACCAGCGACGCGTTAGCATTGTTTAAACAGGGCTGCGAAGGTGGAAGTAAACGCGGCTGCCAGTTTTTAAAGATGCAGGAACACCATCAATAAAAACTGACTAGCCCTACAACCCTAATTACCGAATAAACTCTTTCGCTCAGATATCGGTGCGGGAACCTCGTAATCTACTGGTGCCTGCGCACTCTTATTAGTAGCTTTCATTTCTTTCAACTGTTTAGACAATGCTTTGATCTGCTCAGCCAAAGACTGCTCCAATTGGGTCATTCGTTGCTGAATGCCTTCTTCTACTGGTGAATTTTCTTCAGAAGACAATGGCTCCTCAGTTTTTGTATCGTCGTCGGTTTTCACCACTTGCTCAACGCCGGTAATCAATTGCACACCGTCTTGCTTCACTGAATCCGCCAGCAACTCCACTTGCTGAGCCAATTTGTGATTACGCACATCCGTCGCTCCCATGGCTTGTCCCATCTCATGCAGTTTAGTTACCAGTAATATCAACCAACGCTCCATTTCATCCCGATTCATATCCGCTAACTTGTACATATCGGCCGCAACGGCTTTTGCCATGGCAAAGGTGAATATGGTTTCGTTCTTCGCAGTAATAATGGCATTTCTGTCCCGTGGGTTCTTTGTAATGATTGTCCTGGTTTGGTTTAGTGCAGCCAGTGCGTTACTGTAGCTTAATGGCGCATAGCGATTTACTGTATGCTGTTCGTATCGCTCTATCTTTTGACTAAGCTCATAAAGATAAAACCGCTGCGCCGCCGCCACTTCCAATGCTCGCTGCCCTTGTAACAACCGTGGCAAACCATTGCGAGCAGCGTCTGCTTTACCATCAGCAACATAATCAATCAGCCTCTGTTGCGTTCCTTCAAGTTCTCGATACTGACTACGAAAATGAATTGGCGCTTCAAATTTTTTCAGCCAAATAAAGTTTTCATTGGCCTCGGCAAAAATAGTGTCGGCCTGTTTTTTATTGTCCTCTGCTTTATCCAACGCGTCGTTCGCTTTGGCAATTAAGGCCATGGCATCTTCTCCCATGGTCTTACTAAAAAACAATGATATTGAACTGTTTACCTTTTCAGGATTAGCTTGAAAATTATCGGAATAACGCCGCACTTCAATTAATGCTCTAGAAGCTTCGTCCATTTGTTTAGGGGCATAGATTTCCACGTTTTCAGACTGGGCTTTGGCAAGGCGCGACTCAGTCACTTTCAGCGCTTCCAATACCTGTTGAACACGCTGCTGATCGCTGGCATTCTGCTCTACCTGTTTCATCATTAAAGCACTTTGAGTGGAACAACCCGAAACCAGGGCCAGTTGAAATATTGCAATTACAATTAAGCTGAGAAATTTTGAGAGATTCATGGGGATCGTCCTTCCTTAACGCATCCAGAAATACACAACGGATATAGAAAGAGTAAGAAAGATTTCCACAAACAGTCATAATAATGCGGACTTAAAAGACAGCCTGATATAGTGCAGAAAAATAATTAGCAGTTTCGCGGGGTTAGCAAGCTTAATCTTTTAGTATGCTCAAAAAACAACCTCTTCAAAATGGAACCACTTCACAAACACTACTGACAACAAGCTATCAGCAGCCCTTTACTTGCATAGCTGCACCCACTTCTAAAGGAGCAGCCATGTACACTCTCTATCATTTTCCCTACTCTCAGCACGCCAGAAGAATCGTTTCTCTGCTAGAGGAGAACAATCTTCCCTATCAAGTTAGACATGTTGCGATGGATACTAACGAGCACTTGTCGGCAGAATTTCTTAATATTAACCCCAACCATCAAGTTCCCATTTTGCAGGAAGGGGATTTTTATTTATCAGAATCCAACGCAATTCTACGTTACTTGTGCAATAAACATGAACTTAACAACTGGTACCCCCACGAAGCCAAAGCCCGCGCTAAGGTCGATCAGTGGCTCGATTAGATCCAGTGCCGTTTATCCCCAAATGTTATTGCCATCGTAATGAAGGATATATTAAGAGTTAGACGCTTTTTTGTGTTCTTTCGAGGTAGAGCTATGCTGAAACTTGGCCAGTGTACCTCGAAGTTGTTGTAACACAATCGGCTTAGCTAGAAAATCATCCATCTCTGCCGCCTTACATTTCTCACGAAACCCTTCCAGGGCATGAGCACTAAGAGCGCAAACTGGCTGATGGAGTACGGAGTGTTCTCGCTCCCACGCACGAATTCGGCGGATCACTTCAAACCCATCCATATCGGGCATTTCGCAATCCAATAAAACCAGGTCAAAATGAACTCCTTGATGAAATAATAGCTCCAAGGCAGTTTTTCCATTATTCACCACCAGAGCATCCACGCCGAGTTTTCTTAAAAAGCCGATTGCCACCATACCATTGACTTCGTTGTCATCCACAACCAGCACTTTCATACCAGGAAATGTCTGCTCTTCCACTGGCTCTTTCTGTATGTGCTCACCACCACAATGCTCCAATAAACGATCACGGATATGCTTAATACTAATAGGAAACTCCTCAAACCAAAGGTTAGGAAAAAGCTGCTCTAAAGCACCGCGATCCGATCCAGCATCCATTAAAAGAACAAGTTGACTGTCTGCCGTATTTGCCGACGCAGTCACTATTTGATGTACATGTTCTGAGGAAAAATCCGAGCAATGCTGATCAACAAAAATATAGTCTGCCTCTATTTGAGAGCACATCACCAATACCTCACCTAAATTACTAGCGGTAAAGGCGTGCATTTGCCACTGCTTACAATATTGGTAAAAATATTCACTGAACAAAGGATCTGGAGACACAAGAAGTACACTTTTTTGCCCCAATCTACTTACATCTGTTTTTAACCTTGTAGAGGGTTCCTGCCTAGGCAATGTAAACCAGAAAGTGGAGCCTTTACTACCTTTGCATTCCAAACCAATTTCTCCACCCAGTAACTCCACAAACGCTTTTGAAATGGATAAACCCAAACCTGTACCACCATAATGTCGGCTGGTGGAACTATCCGCCTGGGTGAAACGTTCAAATATTTCCTGCTGTTGCTCAGCAGCTATTCCCACTCCAGTGTCTTCCACTTCAAACAGAATAGTATTCTGATTGGTTCCCGACGTAACTCGAACCACCACCTTGCCATCTTTGGTGAATTTAAATGCGTTACTGAGTAAATTACTAAGAACCTGACGGGTTCTTGCAGGGTCCCCCATTATTTCTTCAGGCACATAAGGGGAAATGTATACGTTGTAGTAAAGCCCTTTATCCTTTGCTGGTGTGGCAAATATGGCAGCGGTTTCATCCACAATCTGACGAACATTAAACTGGATATTCTCCACCTCCAGTTTACCTGCTTCTATTTTTGAATAATCCAAAATATCGTTTAGTACCGTTAACAACGAATTCCCCGAACCGAGAATCGTGTTTAAGTAATGTCTTTGTTGCGTATTCAACCGGGTGTCGCGCAATAATTCTGCCATTCCTAAGACGCCATTCATTGGCGTACGAATCTCATGACTCATTGTGGCAAGAAACTCACTCTTTGCCTGATTAATGGAATAAGCTTTTTGTTTTTCGTTATCCAACGTTTTGATTCGATAGGCTAATCCCAGGGAAAGCAAGGTAACTTCGATCATATTTCCCACTTGCAGAGAATAATCTGTAAACAGGCTTATCGGTAACCAACCCAATAGATATGCATCAAAAATAACGGTGGATATCACCAGTACAGACCAAGCAATAATGTAGTAGGGGGCTGCCGGCACACCGTTTCGCCACATCAGTAACCCAATAACCAATAATGACAAACTGCCCGGTGGCAGTAACACAAACATTGCAATCTGAACCACTTGGCCCGGATGGATTGCAGCCAACACTGCCAATACCATCCAAGCTGCGGTTAACACCTTAAGGTAGATTACAGCTCGGGGGGCGTTTTTATTAAGAGATAAAAAATAAATCGTGAAAGGGATACTTGCCGCGCAACCAAATGCGATTGAAATTAACAGAAATCTGTATTCGATCTGTGGAAAATCAGGCCAAATCCACTCCAATGCCAAACCCCGCTCTATACCGATCACGGCACTCAAGGACAAAATAAAGAACGTGTAATAACCATAACTGCGATCGCGCGAAAAAAGATAGATACAGAAGTTGTAAATTGCCATAATAAGCACCACACCAAAGTAAAAACCCTGGAATAGCATTCTGCCTTTCGTGACATTTTTATATTCTCTTTCTTCCCACACATAGAAAGGCACCTTCATGGGCAATTCATTCACCACACGAATGAAGAATACCTTGTGTTCAAATTCCTTCAGGTGAAAATACAAAACCGGCGTTAAATTTTGAGAAGGACGATCTTTCAAAGCCATGCGATCGCTGAAATTAAACACCTCTTCAGCAATAAACTCTTCATCAGACACTCGCGCCATGGTAAGACTCATATCCGCAAGATGGTTGTAATTCAAATCAAGCACCAGATCACGAGCACGCTCATCACCACGCACATC
>JBFKSL010000310.1:0-5623 GCA_041626995.1 Ketobacter sp.
CGTTGGCGCCCACTTCCTGGTTTGCTCTGTTTTACGCCGATAGTGAAGATAACAACTGGATTCAATTTGTATTGAATGGTCAGGATGTTTTAGGTTTTCACACTTGGCAATTTGCACCGGCCTATTATTTTGATAAAAGTGAGCTGGGTGGCAGCTTAGGTTATCTTGCCTATCATCGTTTGGCTTTTCTGGTAGATCGAGAGTTAGAAACTGTGCGTGATGGCACTGACGAATTAACCAGTCGATGGGATGAAGAAACCCGTTACCAGGCCATCTGGACGCAACCTTTCAATAGTTTCGATGGCACCTTCAGAGTGGATTTTGGCGTTGCCAAAGAAGATCTTAAGCGGGTTGATGAAGATGCGGGAGTATTGGCGAAACAAGAAGATAACCTGGCCGGTATTTCGTTCAACTGGAATGATTTTGAACGTTATGTTCACTCTATTAGTGCTGAAGACGGGCGTTCTATTAAATTGCAATTCGAGCATTATGATTTCTTTGGTGAAGGATATTACCAGGGTGAAGTTATGAGTTTGGATTGGCGTGAATATATTGGTTTGTTTGATAACCATGTGCTAGCGCTGCGGGCCGTAGCGGGTAAGGCTGATGATGAAGCCAAGCCGTTTGAATTGGGTAACGAGCTGGATCAATTACAAAGTTTAGGCGGTTTAATTGGTTTCGGTCGTACGGGTTACACCCTGCGTGGTTATGCTGATAATCACCCCGAGTTGAGTGGCGAGAACCTGCGTTTATATTCTGCTGAATATCGTTTGCCTGTGGGGGAATGGTTTGATGGCTTTACCAGCTTTCCCCTAGGTTTGGGTAAGACCGCCGTGCATTTGTTTGTGGATCATGGTGCAGCCTGGAACACAGGGCCAGAGAAGGATTACTACACTGGAGTGGGTTTTGAGTTGCGTCCTGATTTGTTGATTGGTTATTCCACTTTCTTGTTACAGAGCACATTGGGGTTTGCCAAGGGGCTGGATGATGAGTTGGGTGAAAGCTCGGTTTATTTGCGTGTTGGGGCGAGTTTCTAGGCTTTGCCGCGAGAAGCACAGGGTAGCCGGAGGCCAAGTGGTGAGGCTCAAACGGCGCCTCTCTGCCTCGCTTCCCAGAAGCATCACAAAAATCCCTGCTGAATAGGCCAAATTAGGCCGTCATTTCGGCCTTTTCAGCTGCTATTTTTTGTTGGCCACCCTGCAAAGGGCTACTATGTTGGTAAAGCAAAACAACATGTATCCCAGGTTAAGGTGTCTCAACATGCTGATCAAATTACCTCGCGACAAAACCAACGACTACACCCGTGATATGGCCGCTAAACGCCGCCAAGTGATTACAGATCAAACAGGTGCAGAGCTAAAACACGTTAGCTCCTACTCTTTCGACCCCGAAATTCTTCCTGGCAATATCGAAAATTTCTCAGGCGTTGCCCAAATCCCCTTAGGTTTTGCTGGTCCCATGTTGGTGAAGGGTGAACATGCTCAGGGGGAATTTTATGTACCCATGGCCACATCCGAAGGCACTTTGGTAGCCAGTTACAGTCGAGGGATGCGTTTAACCCGTGAGGCCGGAGGCATTAAAACCAGTGTGATTGATGATGCCATGCAGCGTGCTCCGGTGTTTATCTTTTCGGACGCTCGCTATGCCCGTGAGTTTGGCCAATGGGTGGATGATAATTTTGAAGCCATTAAAGCCAAGGCTGAGGAGACCACGTCATCGGGTAAGCTGCGTAATATTGAGCAGTATGCGTCTGCCAAAATGCGGTGGCTGCGTTTTAATTACACTTGTGGTGATGCAGCGGGGCAGAATATGGTAAGCAAAGCCACCCGTCACGCCTGTATGTGGATGCTGGACCAGAACCCTCCTGGCTTGGAGCAATTCAGTTTGGCGGCAAACTTTGATACGGATAAAAAGCACTCTTATGTGAATAGTTTGAATACCCGTGGTAAGCGCGTGGTAGCAGAGATTACCTTGCCTAAGAAACTGGTGGAAGAGGTGATGCACACCACGACGCAGAAGCTGTTTAATCAGCGCCAGTATTCCAATATGGGTGCATTGATGGCGGGTTCGGTGTGTAACGGTGCCCATTATGCCAATGGTATTACAGCGATGTTTATCGCGTGTGGCCAGGATGTGGCGAATGTGGCGGAGTCTTCGGCGGGTTTGAATTACAGTGAGTTGCTGGATAACGGTGATTATTACTTTGCGGTAACGATTCCGGCTTTGGTGGTGGCCACTTATGGTGGTGGTACGGGCTTGCCGACCCAGCGTGAGTGTTTGGATGTGTTGGGTTGTTACGGCAAGGGAGGCGTGTATAAGTTTGCCGAGATTGTGGCGGCCACGGTATTGTGTGGTGAGTTGTCGTTAGCGTCAGCGATTGTGGCGGATGAGTGGGTGTCCAGCCATGATGCTTACGGGCGTAATCGGCCTTAGGTTGTCGATAGCAAGAAACGGGTCGTTTTTGGTTGGTTAGGCTGGCATGATTACTTTAGAGCATCATGCCAGTGGAAAAGAGTATGTCCGTTTCAAAGCAAACCAAAACCTATCAACAAATGGCTCAGTTGGTGGCGTATTTTATCCAACACCAGCAGAGCCAGCCCAGGTTATCAGATTTAGCAGATGAGATCGGTTTAAGTGAGTTTCATCTGCAAAAAATATTTTCCCAATGGGTTGGGGTTTCTCCCAAACAATTCTTAAAATTTCTTACCAAAGAGCATGCTAAAAAAGTTTTGCGACATAGCAGTGTGTTTGATGCTGCGTTGGAAGCTGGTTTGAGTGGTAGTGGCCGTTTGCATGATTTAATGATTACTTGTGAAGGGGTCACGCCGGGCGAGTTTAAGAAGATGGGTGAGGGCTTGCTAATTGAGTATGGTGTTGGTGAGTCGCCCTTTGGCAGTTGCTTTGTAGCGTTTACGGGCAAAGGGATTTGTAAGCTGGCGTTTTATGATGAAGAGAGTGAGCGATCAGCTTTATTTGGTGAGTTGGAAAAACAATGGCCGCATGCGCAATTGGAGGAAAACCAAACTCGCGCAGACCAATGGTTGCAAAGAGTGTTTACTGGAGCTAATGTTAATGTGCAACAGCCGCTTCACCTTATAATGAAAGGCAGTCCATTTCAGCTGCAGGTATGGCAAGCGTTGTTATCTGTCCCTCAGGGTGAGTTGCGCTCATATCAGCAAATAGCGGATCAAATTGGAAAACCTCGAGCAGCGCGAGCTGTGGCCAGTGCTATTGCCAATAACCATATTGGCTATTTGATTCCCTGTCATCGCGTGATTCGATCTAGTGGAGAGTTTAGTCAATATCGTTGGGGTGAGCAGCGTAAGCCGGTGATGATCGCTTGGGAGGCGGCTAAAGCATCCAGCTAAGAAAATATTTCCAATAATGAATTTAAAAATCGATTACCCAGTTCAGTGGTTTGCCAATGGCTTTCTGTTTCGGTGATTAATCCTTTGTTTTTCGCCTCAGTTATCGCTGCATCAATGCTTTTTTCAGAAAGAAATGTACGCTGCTGAAAAAGTGATTTTTCAATAGGTTGATGTAAGCGAAAAGCATTCATAAAAAATTCAAAAGGAAGATCTTCTGAACTGACCGCCGCAGACTTGGCAGTAAAGTTCTTTTGTTTATCTAAATAATCTTTTGGCAAGCGGGTTTTTTGGTAGCGAATAATCGACTGGTTATGTGAGCTAGTGATTTTTCCATGAGCGCCGGCGCCTAACGCTAAGTAGTCGCCAAATTGCCAGTAGTTTACGTTATGCTGGCATTGGCGGTTGACTTGGCTGTAGGCGCTGGTTTCGTATTGTGTAAAACCCTGTTGTGCCAAGAATGCTTTGCCCTGTTGTTCTATTTGCCAAAGCGTGTCTTCCACTGGTAACTGGGGAGGCTTGGAGTAAAATTGGGTATTAGGCTCGATGGTAAGTTGATACCAAGATAAATGGGTCGGTTGTAATGCGCAGGCTTGGGCTAAATCCTTCAGCGCTTGTGTAGAGGTTTGATCGGGCAGGCCGTGCATTAGGTCGATATTGATATTTTCAAAACCCACATCTTGCGCAGTTTGAATGGCGGTTATGGCTTCATCGCTATCATGAATTCTACCCAAAGCATGGAGTTTTTCAGAATCAAAGCTTTGCACGCCAATAGAAAGGCGATTAATGCCAATACGATTAAAATCAGCAAACTTAGTATATTCAAAAGTGCCAGGATTTGCTTCCAAGGTGATTTCAGCATCCCGCGCAATGGGTATGATAGAGTGAATGTGTTGCAGCAAGCGCTCATAGCTTGCCGCTTGAAGCAGGCTTGGGGTGCCGCCGCCGAAAAATAGGGTTTGAATTTCCCTGCCTTGCGCTAATTCCTCGTCTTGCTGTAAATCTTCAAGCAGAGTGGAGATGTATTCCTCCTCTGGAATAGTGGTGCTTTCGTGGCTGTTGAAATCACAGTAAGGGCATTTACGCACGCACCAGGGAATATGAATATAGAGGGACAGTGGAACGGGATGCATTAGCGATTCTTTTCTTGAAAGGCTGCCAGTAATTGTTTTAGCGCTTGGCCACGATGGCTGATGCTGTTTTTTACTTCTGAGCTAAGTTGCGCCGCCGTACATTGATGATCTGGCACCCAAAAGACAGGGTCGTAGCCAAAACCGTTTTCGCCTTCCGGTTGTAGGGTAACAAAACCTTCCCAGGTGCCCTGACATATCAACGGGGTTGGGTCCTGTTCATAGCGCAGATACACCATCACACATTGAAAGCGTGCGCTGCGTTGCTCATCTTTCAAGTGTTTAATATCAGCAAGCAGTTTTTCCACATTGGCCTGGTCGTTCGCGACTGGCCCTGCATAGCGGGCGCTATAAATGCCAGGGGCGCCACTTAATCCATCAACCTCCAAACCAGAGTCATCAGCCAATGCGGGCTTTCCTGTGTGGTGAGCGGCATTACGCGCCTTGATAATGGCGTTTTCTACAAAAGTTAAACCGGTTTCCTCGGCTTCAGGTACGTAAAACTGATTTTGGCCGAATACTTCAATTTGACAGGGGGCCAATATAGAAGATATTTCGGCTAATTTGCCTTTATTGCCGGTGGCGACAACGATTTGATGGGTGTGGGGCTTGACTGGCGTCATAGTGAAATCGGAGTTTATTGATTCTTCCAGTAGGATGGGGGTGATGTTTTAAAACAAAACTAGAATAGCATTAAACGGTGTGCTTAAAAACTATTTCCTGAACTCTGATGCAAATGATGTGGTTCGAAATTTTGAAATGACAGAATAGGCTTGCTCGTATTTACGAAATATCAAAATACCTTGAAGATTGCCAAGCGATCTAGGTGTAATTTGGCTGGAATGCATAATAAGAAAAGTAGGCAAGAAAATAAAAACTTAGAATGACTTATGGGTGCACTAAATTGTCATAATGCTTATCTAAAATGGTGCACACAGGTTTTGGTTGTTGGTTCTATTTAAAAAACGTGAAGAATTCTTTCCATAATTGATGAAATAGTACCGTTTTTAAAAATGTAGATTAAAAATACTTGTTAATTTAGGGAACGTGTGGATAATTTGGTCGTGTTAGTAACCGCACTCAAACTTGTAAAGCCTGGAACTTACGAGTCAAAAAAGGAGATACCTA
>JBFKSL010000311.1:0-5617 GCA_041626995.1 Ketobacter sp.
ATAAATTTACCGGCACGCTGGATGCGCCTGCGTCTATGCCCACCTACGATCACTTGCGCACAGCATTACAAACACTAACCAAACCGTCAGCTGCAAAATATATGCGCCATGGCGATTTCGAAGTGATTGGCATTCAACCTGCAGGAGCGGTGTTTATTTTTACTAACGACAATTCGGTTAAAGGCCTGTCGGATTTAGCAGGGAAGAAAATGGCGGTACTGGATACCATGCCGGAAATGCGTCAACTGGTGGTTGACCTAGGCATGACACCGGTATCATCCACCCTCACCAACCTGTTCCAAAAATTTAACAACAAAGCCATCGACATCACCGGCGGCCCTGCCATTGTGTATGAAATGATGGAACTGGATAAAGGCCTGCGTCCCAATGGCGGCATCCTCAATGAACCCATTTTACAGGGCAACAGTCAATACATTGCTCGATGGAACAAGCTTCCTGAAGGTTTTGCACAGAAATCCCGCGAATACTTTATGAAGAACTTTGATGACACCCTTAAATTTGTACGTGAAGCGGAAGCCAATATTCCACAGGACTTATGGATTCCTTTAGCCGAAGACAAACGTGAAGAATACCAGCAAACCACTCGCAGTATGCGCATTTCATTTCGCGACCGTGACCTTTATGACGGAAAAATGCTTACTCTGTTGCGCAAAATTCGCTGTAAAAAAGATGCAACCCTGGCGGAATGCACCGCACCCGACGCTGAATAACAACAGGTAAACGGTAATCGCTGTGAATGAGCTAACCATGACAAGTAGTACTGAAAAACAAGGCACCTTTTCAGAGCGATTACCCGTTGTCGCTATCTTATGTTTATTGATATTTATTATATTTGCCCGCACCGGTGAAAGTGTCCACGGACAATTTACACAGTTGGGCAGCTATCTTTGGGAAGACTACTTTATTCTTCGCGCAGATATTAGCAATCCAACTTGTGACCCAAACATTGATATTCAACAACGCCTAAATCAGCTGGAGGCCGAAGCCAGCAGCTCTGCGGATGATTTTGATTTATTTGACGAAGGTTTTGATAGACAAGCAGCCTTAACCTCACTGGAAAATCAACAGCGCCTGTGCCAACAAGAACATGAACAGGTAACAGAATATCGGGCAAAAGTCACACCAGCCCTAGAAATTTTCAGTGCTATAGAACACAAATTTTCCCAAGCCAGTATTTTTTCCACCGACAAACAAACCGTATTTTTGCTGGCATTACTATTTATTGCCGCAGCAGTGGCTACCATGCAGCGACACCATATTGGCTTTCGACCTATGGTTTCAAAGCTGGATTTTAAAATATCACTCAGCCTACAACTTATCGCCAACGCCGCGTTGGCCGCTTCCGCCTGGAAGTTCCGCATAAACATGATGGGTTCTGATATTGAAACCAACAACCCCGAGATCATTAACGGCATGGCCATTGGCGCTACTGTTCTAACACTGCTATCCATAAAAGATATGTTTAGCATACCTAAAGACGCACCAAATGACGGCACCATTGGCCGGGCATTACTTTCTGTTCCACTCTACACCATTGTGATGCTGCTATTTGCCTTTTTGGTGATTGTTCATCAAGGTAACTTGGCCGGACTCTCACTATACTTTAGCGCCTTCTTCGATCACTCTGGCACCTATATTGATGTGGCGCTCTATCTTTGGTGCGGCATGCTGCTAAAACAAACCCAATTGGGCGAGCGCGTGTTCAGTCTTTTCACACCCTGGCGCTTACCTCCAGAAATTCTTGCTTTTGTTGCCATCGTCGTCATGGCCTTACCCACTGCTTACACCGGAGCTTCCTCGATTATTATCTTAGCCATGGGCGCCGTGGTATATCGCGAATTAAGAAAAGTAGGCACTCGCCGACAATTGGCACTCGCCGCCACTGCCATGAGCGGAAGTTCAGGTATTGTTTTAAAGCCCTGTTTAATCGTAATCATTGTTTCCATACTAAATAAAGAAGTGGTGAGCGATGATTTGTTCTATTGGGGCGTACGGGTATTTATGCTGACAGTTCTGGTATTTTTCTTCTATGCCATGGTGACGAGAAAAGATGCTTTACACATTGCTCCCATAAGAGAAGCACTACCGATATCCATTGGTCATGCCCGCCCTTTACTTGCATACGTAATTATTTTTCTGTTGGTGATTTCCGCATACTACTGGATATTAGATGCACGACTGGATCAATTCTCTGCACCTATAATTCTACCGGTTATTATTTTCTGGTTGATCGTTTTTGAGCGCTTGATCAGCAAAGAAAAACCTTTGTACGACGAGCCAGAACGTATTAACACTCTACCCGGCGCGCTAACCAAATCCATGACCGATGCATCCATTCATATTGGCGGCTTATTGATGCTAATGTCCACCTTTATGATCATCACCAGCCTGGGTGGCAAAACAGTTTCTGCTACTTTTATCTATGATTTAAACAGCCCCTATCTAATAATGGCGGCCCTTATGGTGATGTTTATATTGATTGGCATGTTTATGGAATCCATGGCAGCAGTAGGCTTGGTATCCATTGCCATCGCTCCCATCGCCTATGAACAGGGTATTCACCCGGTGCATTTTTGGATGACCTGTTTGGTTGCGTTGGAACTGGGATACTTGAGCCCACCGGTTGCTTTAAGCCACATTTTCACCCGTCAGGTTGTGGGCGAAGAAGAAGCAGTGGAAGCCAGCAAAGAAGGCGATACGTTTTATTACCGCCATGAAAGACTATTACTACCATTGCTGGTTATGTCTACCACGTTACTGATCGTTGGCTTTGGGCCACTTATTTACGGCATTAATAACGGATAATTAGAGGGGCCTATCGCCCCAACCTTAAATAGATTTCTTTTTTCAATCGGCTCAAGTCAGGAATGACGCTAAAGTCATCACAGGAAATAAATTCACTGAATTCTCCCGTGTCACTTTCTGCTAAAACGGCAGGAAACGAAAACTCACCTACTTGCGGATATTGTTTGCGAAACTTATCACGGGTGTAAAAAGCACTTTTCACTGGTAAAGACCAAAGAAATGCCTGCCAATTCGGCTTCTTCACAAAACGACCATAGGTAATATCGCATAATTTACAAGGATAGGTTTCAGGATCAACGATTCGATGCACAAAATCCTTCACCAATGCAGTTGCAGTAGCATCAACGTTATAAACAAAATGCAGTTTTTTAATGGCCATGGTATTCACACTAAATTGACTATATAACCATTATACACCGCTTAAGACTGCCTTTCGCCTAAACAAAAAAAGGGGCAGCGTGCCCCTTTTTAAAGAACCGTTTTAGGTTAAGCTCAAAAAGGCTTCTTAATTGGCCCGGTCACAGGGTTATTCCAAAACTGCTCTGGCACTTCACGAGGATCTTCTTTACGGAACCATTCAGGCTGAGTAGGGCCATCCGTCCAAGAGTGTTCTCCGCAACCTTTATTTTCATTATCAAAAACAAACACCGTGGCTACACGCTGGGTTAACTGATACACCTCCCCCTCTTCACCAAACTCCATGCCGAAAGCAATCGGCAGATATTCACCAGGATACAATTGGTGCAGAATCAATTCCACATACAGCTCGTGGTCACCCACGATTAATTTTTCAATGTCGCCGTGTATCAAATAGGTGTTGGCTTCCACCATGGCATGATAGAAGTCTTTCATTTCTTCTACGGACTGAGGCTGCATCTCTTTAATGAATTCGTGGCAACCATACACTGCATAAGTTTGAGATTGTGTAGAACAGCTTTCAATCAGCTTGTCATAGTTACCAGTACACTCACCCTCAGCGTGATCGATAAAATTTTGCAGAATGGCTCGACGCTGCGGATCATTAATGTCTTTTAAATATTCGCGGGCGGTATCTGCAATATTGCTAGGATTAAAATCCTTCATGTCGATGTGTTTTTCTTCGAGTATACGACCAACGTACATGGGCTCTCTCCTTCTTGGTATTGTTGTTATCGATGTTATCCCATGCTGATCGCGGCGGCCTAATCCTTGCGGACTAGATGGGCTGTTTTCATGGGCTTTTTAAATTGTCATAGGTGATATTAACCCATTTCAGTTTACATCGTATACCTGTTTTGGCTTTTTCCACTTAGAATGCTATAACCTGTTATTTATTAAAGATAATTTACCCTTACCCAGGGATACACTAGTATAGTTACACCGCACCAAGCCACTTAGTAAGGACACCTCATGACCGATGCCCACTCACCGTTACAGGCATCCCCTATTCCCTCTGCGCATTCGTTACTGGGCCACATTAAGCCCTTTATGGAGGATATTCTTGGTTTTCTAATGGAGTCCCGTAAATCCGGTTCATTTGTGCACTTTAAGCTCATGCGAAAAAAAGTGTACTTACTGACCGATCCTGAATTGGTCAATCAAGTACTCACCAACAAATCCCAAGCCTTTGTACGTAATCGCAGCTTTGCCAAGCGCTTGCGCCGATTATTCGGCCACGGTTTGCTCACGTCAGAAGGCGAGCAATGGAAACAACTGCGTAAACTCTCAGCCCCAGCCTTCCAACCCAAATCCACCAATAGTTATATTCCCATCATTCTAAGTGAAACTCAGCGCTTGCTTGAGGAATGGAACAGAAAGCCAAACGTAAGCATTGATCGCGAGATGTCAAAGGTCACCGCCAGGATCATCACTCGTTGCATTTTTGGTATGGAATTGGATGTAAATATTGAAGAAATGGAATCCGCTATGGATGAGCTAATGGCCAGTCTGGGGCCACGCATGCGCTTTCCCATAAATACACCGGACTGGTTGCCGGTTGGCGGCAACCGAACTTATAGGCGCGCAGTGAATCGTGTTAACCGCTTTATTCAAACGAGTATACAACAGCGCTTTCCTGGCAATGAGGAGCAGCAAAACTGTTTATTAGCCGACTTAAAGCACGCCGCAGAATTGGATGGCAAGTTAACGCCAGACCTATTGCGGGATCAAGTAGTAACACTTTTTTTGGCTGGCCATGAAACCACTGCCAATACACTCACCTTTGCTTTCATTCTGCTATCACAATACCCGCAGTACTGGAGTGAACTACAAAAAGAAGTATCCAATGTAGACTTCAACCAATGTACTAATTTGAACCAAGTTAAAACCACTCTGCCATTCACACACAATGTGATTCGCGAAACCATGCGTTTGTACCCTGCTGGTTACGTATTCGGTCGCACCACGGCAAAACAAACGCAGCTTGGTAATGAAACTTTGTCGGAGGGAAACCTGGTATTAATCTCTCCCTATGTTATTCATCGTGATGAAACCGTTTTTCCAAACCCCGAGCAATTCCAACCTCATCGCTGGCAACAGCTATCCTTAAGCCGTACCCAATTTCTACCCTTCTCAGCCGGTGCTCGAACCTGCATTGGAGAATACCTAGCAATGCTGGAAACTTGCTTGATACTAGCCAAAGTAGCTTCGGAATTTCAGGTACAGTGCGGTACCGATCCCCTTAAAATCCAACCAGCCATCACACTACGTCCACTGAACAACACACAAGCCATACTGAATCCGCTCACGCACTAATCTAATAGCTATACTGAATTTAGGGGCTTCATCCTATGGATCAGGGAATGGGTACAGC
>JBFKSL010000312.1:0-5592 GCA_041626995.1 Ketobacter sp.
CGTGCATCGAACTGAACGCTGTCAACACAGGGAAGTTCATCAATTTCCTCAACAATCGCTTTGGTATTGTTTTCATTGATCCCGCACACGCTCAAGGTATGCTTGGTTAAAAAACCTGGATTGATACCCGATCGATGCTCATTCATAGTGTTTTTCCTCCAATCGACAGGTTGAGTAAGCAACCCATCTATTTTTTGTGTTTGTGGACAGGTGTTTTTTGGGATTCAGACTCATGATCCATCATTTGCCCCATCATCATCTGCATCATGCCCATTCGTTCTTCCATCATGTCCATGCGCTTTATCATATCCATGTCGTCCATTTTTGATGACTCACCTACTGTCATTTCCATTCCCATGCCATCACCCATTAATCGCATACCCTTCTGCATGACTCGCATATGTTCCTGCATCAGTTGCTGGCGTTTTTCCGGATCGGTTTCGGCTTTGATCTTTCCCATCATGTCGTGCATCTTTTGCATGTGCTCATGCATAGCCATCATTTGCTCATGGCCCATCATCATTCCGCCCATCGGCTGATCTTTACTGTCGCCATGTTCGTGCCCTTTTTCCGCAAAGACGGGCGAAGAAATCGCGGCGGCTATTACCAAAGTGGAGATTAGTTTTTTCATCGGAGTACCCTCATCAGTTGGAAACAGTTTTATCGACGTTAAATTTCGGAATCCATGCCGGCGTGACTTCCATATAGCGGCGATAGTCATCACCGAATTCCTTCAATGCCATGCGCTCCTCACGCTTAGCGAGTCGCACGTAAACCACTACCAGAACCGGAAACATAATCACGGTAAGGATCGTCGGCCACTGCAACAGAAATCCAAACATGATCAGGATAAATGCGATGTACTGCGGGTGGCGGCAACGGGCATACCAGCCGGTAGTCGCTAGCGAACGGGTCTGCTGCGCCTTGTGCAGAACACTCCACGCCGAGGCCAGCAAAAAGAAACCCAAAATGATCAGGACATTACTGGCGATATGCAGCGGATCAAAATGAGGGTTGCCTTCAAAACCGAAAAGGGTATGCAGAAGATGGCCGTTTTCGTGGGACAGAAAATCAATGCCAGGATATTTTTCCGCCAACCAACCGGAGAGAAAATAAATGGTTAATGGAAAGCCATACATCTCGGTAAATAGGGCAATAATAAACGCGGAGAAAGCGCCAAAGCTTCGCCAGTCGGTTTTGGTTTGCGGCTTGGTAAAACTGAAGGCAAAGAAAATAAATATCGCTGAATTGAGTATCACCAGCGTCCAGAGGCCGTAAGCCGATTCACCGTGCATGCTTTTTCTCCTGTTATATTGTTGGATTAATGGTGATGACGGTGTTCGTTTTCCCGACGGCCTTCCTCCAGCCCCCGCTGATAGGCATCCTGCTCGGACCCACCCTCATGCTGCTCATGCCCACCGTGTCCGCCATGACCGCCGTGCATAAACAGATGCATAAAGGGGCAGGCCAGGAGAATCAGGAAGGGCAAAAACTGCCAGACGTGTTGCCGGTGCTCGACGAGCAGAAAATATGTGACCGCGCCGATAAGTCCCAGTGCCGCCAGTCCTTTGGGTGTTAACCAGAATGATGTTTTTTGAGTCGCCATGTCACACCTCACCTGTGTAATTGAAAATCGTTGTCTGTTGCGCCGCGTTTATTGTGTATCCATAGCAGATCGTTAACCGGCACAATGCAGACTAGTCCTTCGCTATCGGCATTGACATGCGCCGCATCCACAAGCAGCTGCGCAATTTCCTTCGCCTGCTCCGCCTTGGCATAAATCTCCATTTGAATATGCTTGATCAAGTGGTTTTCGTTAAAACTATCGAAGTAATAGCCGCGGCCGCGAACCGGGTGTAAGGTAAAGCCCTTAACACCATGTCGTTTCAAAGTTTCTTCCACGTTTTTCAGGCAAAACTCGTCAAAAATGGCCGTGACTTTATTGATGTTCATCGGGCCTCCTGCTTATTGCACCGTGATTTGTCCACGGTACATCTGCATCTGACAATGAAACGCATACTCGCCGGATGACATTGCTGGCAGCTGAATGGTCTTCAGTTTATTCAACGGCAAAGTGTCGCTGATTTGCAGTTCGGGGATCAATAAAGTCTCAGAACAGGGTGATTGATCTTTGCGCATAAATTTAATTTCTACCGGCTTTCCAACTGGCACCTTAATGCGCGAAGGCGAATAGGTACCGTTTTCCACAGTTATCACCAGATCGTTTTCACCCAACTCGGCTTCTTTCGGCTTGTAGAGCCAGAACCACCACACAATCAGTGCAATTAGCGCCAAACCCGCAATATTAATAATCATCATCGCAACGCCCTCTTCCCGACATTCTCATTAGTGCTCCTGCGCTTTAAAGAAGCGCAGCCTATTAGCATTGGTTACAACTGTCAGCGATGAAAACGCCATCGCCGCACCGGCAATCACCGGACTTAACAGCAAACCGAAAAATGGATACAACACGCCAGCCGCAAACGGTACACCGGCCACGTTGTAAATAAAGGCGCCAAATAAATTTTGTTTGATATTGCGCAACGTAGCCTTGCTGACGGCAATGGCATCCGCCAGGCCATGTAACGAACCCCGCATCAGTGTTATGTCGGCACTCTCAATGGCCACATCCGTACCGGTGCCGATAGCAAAACCGACATTGGCGATGGCCAGGGCCGGCGCATCGTTGATGCCGTCACCCGTCATGCCCACCACTTCCCCCTCCATTTGCAGTTCCTGCACTTTTTTGGATTTTTCTTCCGGCAGCACTTCAGCAAAGAATTCCTTGATACCGGCTTTTTCCGCTACCGCTTTGGCTGTGGCGCGGTTGTCGCCGGTGAGCATCACCACCCGAATACCGTTATGTTGCAAACGCTTGATGGCCGCTATGGAGTCTTCCTTAATCGGATCGGCCACAGCGATAATCGCCGCAAGTTGATTATCAATAGCGAAATACATCGGTGTTTTAGCCTCGGCGGCCAACGCCTGGGCCTTTTCGACAAAATCACCGAGCTCAATGGTGCGCTCGCGCATGAGCTTTTCATTGCCGAATAACAGTGTTTTTCCGCCCACCTCCGCCTGCACACCGTGGCCGGCAATGGCGTTAAAATTGGAGACCTTGCCCATTTCGATCCCTCTTTCCTGAGCACTTTCAACAATAGCCATGGCCAACGGATGCTCAGAGCCGGATTCAAGCGTTGCAGCCAATCGCAACACCGCCTGCTCATCATACTCACCCGCCACCAGTACATCGGTGACCTTCGGTGCACCCAAGGTAATGGTGCCGGTTTTATCCAGAATCATCGCCGTTATCTTCGACGCGGTTTGCAGGGCTTCTCCGTTGCGAATCAGCACGCCCGCCTCTGCGGCCTTACCCACACCCACCATCACCGACATCGGCGTGGCCAGACCTAGCGCACAGGGACAGGCGATAATTAACACAGTCGTGGCCGATACTATGGCAAATGCCACCGCCGGTTCCGGTCCAAAATTAAGCCAGGTCAAGGCACTCACCACAGCAATAATCATCACCACCGGTACAAAATACGCCGAGATGACATCAGCCAAACGACCAATCGGCGGCTTGGAGTTTTGTGCGCGCTTGACCATATTGATGATTTGCGCCAGCGCCGTGTCTTTACCAACGCGGGTAGCTTTAAACAGAATTGAGCCGGATTTATTGATGGTGCCCGCCGCCACGGTATCGCCAGTGGCTTTTTCAACCGGCATCGGCTCGCCGGTGAGCATGGATTCGTCAATCGCAGTATGCCCTTCAACCACTTCACCATCGACGGGAATTTTTTCACCTGGGCGCACGCGGACCACATCGTTCAGTAGAACCTGTTCGATAGCGATATCCAGTTCTTTGTCATCGCGAATAACCCGCGCCGTTTTCGCCTGCAATCCAATCAGGCGCTTAATAGCCTCAGAGGTACGACCGCGGGCTTTCAATTCCAGGGCAAGACCGAGATCGATTAAACCAATAATCATCGCGGTCGCCTCGAAATAAACATGGCGCGCCATTTCCGGCACCAAGTGAGGAACAAACACCACCACCATCGAATACACCCACGCCGTACCTGTGCCTAAAGCAATCAAGGTATCCATATTGGCCGAGTGATTTTTAAAGGATTGCCAGGCACCGACATAAAAGTGTTTGCCGGAGAACACCATCACCCCAAGCGTCAGTAATCCAACAGCCAACCAGGCAATGCGCTCACCAGTGCTTGTTACCGTCATTTCGCCGACTACGATGCTGTAAATCATCAGCGGCACGCCCAGACTGAGGGCGATGGTCATTTCCCGCATCAGTCGTTTGTAGTAAGCCCAATCAGCTCTTTCTTTTTCCGCCAATGCATCGTCTTCATTGTCAGCAAGGCTGATTTTGGCGTTATAACCGGCGCCCTCAACGGCTTTGATCAATTGCTCGGCAGGCGCCGAACCGAACACGCTAACGGTTCGCTGAGCGAAATTCATTTCCGCGTTTTCCACACCCGGTATCGCTTTTAGGGCGGATTCGATTTTTCCCACACAGCTGGCACAACCAGCACCCTCGATCATCAGTTCCTGACTGACTGCACTGCCGCCAGGAACATGATGGTGATGATGCTGGCCAGTTTCCGTACCTTCATGACAGGATGGATTGCCAGATTCCGTGTTTGTTGAACTCATATCCATACTCCTGGTTTACTTGACAGCAACTAGCGAATGAGCGTTGCGGGAAAACCCACTCGATCCAATGCTTCGGTAAGGCTGTTTGGTTCGACCACGCCAATGACTGAAGCGATGCCCGTTGCCAGATCCATCGACACTTCGCTAACCCCTGCAACGGATTTCAACGTCTGCTCGATACTTTTCACGCAACCACCGCAGGTGGCACCCTGAACCTGTAAACGATGAAGAGGAAGAGACGTATCGCTAACACTGCGGATATCACGGGCTTCAGCAGAAACGGATGACTTGCCGGCGCAGCAACAACCCCCTCGGAGTTGACTCGCACTTGGCGTTTTGTGTGTATTCATAACCTATCCTCCGCAGTGAATTCTTCGATCAGATGGCAAAGCATATGGCCCGTTGGCGCCTTATCCGGCTTTTGACTCCACTCCAACAAAGCCTGTTGCATGCGATCCCGCAATTTCAACGTTTCCCTGAGCTGTCGCTCGGTTTCATGCAGGCGCTGATCAATCAGGCGTCGCACCGTTGGGCAAGGAGACTTTTTCTTGTCCGCATGGGCGAGAATCTCCTGAATATCCTCTACCGAAAATCCCAACTGTCTGGCACTCAGCACAAAGCGCAACCGGTGTACATCCGCTTCACTGTACTCCCGGTAGCCGTTCGCTTGGCTTTTTTTGGGGTTCAACACATTAATCCTGGTATAAAATCGCACAGTATCTGCCGTAACGCCCAGGTACTTGGCTATTTCACTTACCTTCATTTCCTTTCCTCCCAACACAGTCAAGTAATCCCGGCGCACAGCTAAGACTTAAGGGCGTGGTTGATGCCTATGCCTGATTGATCACTGGATTAAAACCAAAGTGTCAATCTGAGGAGTTAATCCGTATTTTTATGCCACCTTACACCTGTGTCCAAGAC
>JBFKSL010000313.1:0-5586 GCA_041626995.1 Ketobacter sp.
CAATGCAGAAGATTAGCCACCATAGATGCAACTTCGCCAATAGATGGTAAACTGCGCTTTTTCCGTAACGGCCTAAACGAGCTATACAACTGCGCACTATGAAGACATCTGAAATTCGCACCGCATTTCTCGAATATTTCCAATCCCAAGGACACGAGGTGGTTTCCAGCAGCTCCCTGGTGCCTGGCAACGATCCAACCTTACTGTTCACCAACGCCGGTATGGTTCAGTTCAAAGATGTCTTTCTCGGCAGAGATAAGCGCAATTACAGTCGCGCCACCTCTTCACAGCGTTGCGTGCGGGCCGGTGGAAAGCATAATGACCTGGAAAACGTAGGCTACACAGCACGCCACCATACCTTTTTCGAAATGCTGGGTAACTTCAGCTTTGGCGACTATTTCAAGCAAGATGCCATTCGCTATGCTTGGGAATTCCTCACTGAAACCTTGGGACTACCGAAAGACAAGCTCTGGGTAACCGTTTACCACGAAGATAAAGAAGCGGAAGACATCTGGATCAAAGACATGGGGGTTGACCCGGAGCGCTTCTCTCGCCTGGGAGAAGACAGCAACTTTTGGCAGATGGGCGACACCGGCCCCTGCGGCCCTTGCACAGAAATCTTCTATGATCATGGTGCTGATGTGTGGGGTGGCCCTCCAGGCAGCCCTGAAGAAGATGGCGACCGCTACATCGAAATTTGGAACCTGGTGTTCATGCAATACGATCGCCAGCCCGATGGTACCTTGCAGCCTCTGCCCAAGCCTTCAGTGGATACCGGCATGGGCTTGGAGCGTATTGCTGCTGTCATGCAGAATGTGCACAGTAACTATGAAATTGACCTGTTCGCTAATCTGCTAAAAGCCGTAGCCGAAGTGGTGGGTAGCGATGATCTAGGCAATAAATCCCTGCGCGTAATCGCCGACCATATTCGTTCCTGTGCGTTTCTGATTACCGATGGTGTGCTGCCTTCCAACGAAGGGCGCGGCTATGTGTTGCGCCGTATCCTGCGTCGAGCTATTCGTCATGGTAATCAGCTTGGCCAGAAAGACATGTTTTTTCACAGGCTGGTTGCACCCTTGGTGGCGGAAATGGGTGAAGCCTATCCAGAACTGAAAAGCGCCCAGGCCCAAGTGGAAAAAGTGCTGAAACTGGAAGAAGAGCAGTTTGCCAAAACGTTGGAACAGGGGCTGCGCATATTGGAGCAGGACCTGGAAGCGTTACAGGGCAAACAAATTCCCGGTGATGTGGTATTCAAGCTTTATGATACCTACGGCTTCCCGGCGGATTTAACAGCAGATATTGCCCGTGAGCGCGAGTTGACCATCGATGAAGATGGTTTCGCCAAAGAAATGGAGAAGCAAAAAGAGCGTTCCAAAGAAGCCGGTAAATTCAAAGCCAATTATCACGATGGCCTGGAAGTGGCGACTGCCACTGAATTCACCGGTTATGACCAAACTGCTACAGAAGCCACTGTTACAGAGTTATTTGTTGAAGGTCAGTCGGTGCAATCCGTATCAGCGGGGCAGGAAGCGGTAGTGGTGTTGGATAAAACCCCATTCTATGCTGAGTCTGGTGGCCAGGTGGGTGATGTGGGTACATTGAGTAACGGATCTGCCAGTTTCGAAGTGAATGACACACGCAAAGAGCGCGACGCCCATTTGCATACAGGGTTGCTGGCCAGTGGAGAGCTTAAGGTAGGCGACAGCGTCAAAGCCGAAATCAATAACGAGCTGCGTGAAGCCATTCGTTTAAATCACTCCGCCACCCACCTAATGCATGCAGCATTAAGGGAAGTGTTGGGTGACCACGTAGCGCAAAAAGGCTCTCTGGTTACTGCGGGCCGATTGCGTTTCGACTTTGCTCATCTAGAAGCCATGAAGCCAGAACAGATTCGTCAGGTGGAAAAAATCGTAAACCAACAGATTCGAGCCAACACTGAAGTGAAAACCGAATTGATGGCTATTGATGATGCCAAAGCCAAAGGCGCCATGGCTCTGTTTGGTGAGAAGTATGACGACGAAGTGCGTGTGCTCACCATGGGAGAAAATAATTTCTCCATCGAATTATGCGGTGGCACCCATGCCGCTCGCACCGGTGATATCGGCGTATTCCAAATCCTCTCGGAAGGTGGTGTCGCTGCCGGCGTGCGACGGGTGGAAGCCGTAACTGGCGAGGGTGCATTACACTGGATCGAGCAGACCAATGATACTGTGGCCAATTTGTCAGGCTTGCTCAAAGGAGGCCGTGAAAGCCTGGTGGAAAAAGTGCAACAAACCTTGGATCGGGTGAAAGCGCTGGAAAAAGAGTTGGAAAAGCAAAAAGCTAAACTGGCCAGTAGCGCAGGTGATGACCTATTGCAGCAAGCCAAGGAAATCGCTGGCGTAAAAGTATTAAGTGCTGCAGTAGAAGGTGTCGACGGCAAGGCCTTGCGCGATATGGTAGACAAGCTCAAAAACAAAATGGGTTCTGGCATCATTGTGCTGGGTGTGAAGTCTGACAAAGTCAGTCTGGTGGCGGGCGTTACCAAAGATTTAACCGGTAAAGTTAAAGCGGGTGATTTGGTAAATCATGTGGCTCAGCAAGTGGGTGGAAAGGGCGGTGGGCGTCCAGATCTGGCCATGGCAGGTGGGCCAGAGGTGGAAAAACTGGTTCCAGCTCTGGCAACCGTTGAAGAATGGCTCACTCAGAAGTTGAATTAAGCAATTTGGTACAAAAAATGTTCAGCAGTGGGGCAACAAAAGGTATACAATACAGCGCTTTAGTAAAGGCATCTAAAACGCTATTGTCCTAGGTTCGGCTGCTTTCTGCGGCCAACTGCTGACCTTACAGATTAAAGATACATTTCTAATGGCATTAATAGTACAAAAATACGGCGGTACCTCTGTAGGCACCGTAGAACGTATTAAAAACGTGGCTAAGCGTGTTGAGCGATTCCGTGACGAAGGCCATGATGTGGTGGTTGTGGTGTCGGCCATGAGCGGTGAAACCAACCGCTTGTTGGCTTTGGCTCACGATATGTGTGAAAAGCCTTCTGCCCGTGAATTGGATGTGTTGGTTACCACTGGCGAGCAAGTCACCATTGCGTTGCTCAGTATGGCGTTGCAGGCCGATGGCTACGATGCGCGTTCATATACTGGTGGTCAGGTGCGCATTCTTACCGACGATGCTCATGGCAAGGCCCGAATTCAGGATATTGATGCGGAACGAATTCGTTCCGACCTTGCCAAAGGTAGGGTCGTGGTTGTGGCTGGTTTCCAGGGTGTCGATGAAGAAGGCAATATCACTACCTTGGGCCGCGGCGGTTCTGATACCACTGGCGTTGCCTTGGCAGCGGCATTGAAAGCCGACGAATGTCAGATTTATACGGATGTGGATGGCGTCTATACCACCGACCCGCGAGTGGTGGAAACAGCCCGACGCTTAAGCTGCATCACCTTTGAAGAAATGCTGGAAATGGCCAGTCAGGGTTCTAAGGTATTGCAGATTCGCTCAGTGGAGTTTGCTGGCAAATACAATGTGCCATTACGAGTGCTATCCAGTTTTGAAGATGGCCCTGGTACACTCATTACCGTTGATGAAGAGGAACCTATGGAACAACCGGTTATCTCAGGTATTGCGTTTAATCGCGACGAAGCAAAAATTATTGTACGAGGCGTACCCGATATTCCCGGTGCGGCTTACAAAATCCTTGGCCCCGTGGGTGAAGCGAATATCGAAGTAGATATGATCGTACAAAACGTGGGTGCAGATAATACAACAGACTTTACGTTCACAGTCCATAAGAACGAAATGGACAAGGCGACTAAGTTGCTGGAAACAGTAGCAGCGGAAATTGGCGCCAAGGAAGTGGAATCGGATTCCTCTGTGGCAAAGGTGTCCATGGTAGGTGTGGGCATGCGCTCACATGCGGGTGTGGCAAGTCGCATGTTTGAAGTTTTGGCCAATGAGAGCATCAATATCCAGATGATTTCCACTTCAGAAATTAAAATTTCCGTGGTGATTGAAGAAAAGTATCTGGAGCTGGCTGTACGTGCTTTGCACAGCGGGTTTGAGCTTGATAAAGAGCCATTTGAAGCCAAATAATTAAATTAAAGAAAACTCGTTTAGTCCCTACCAAAATTGAAAAGCTGGTCAATACTTAGTTGGATCAGCTTATAAATCCAGGGTAGGGTCTTCCTGGTGAGCTGGTATAGCTTCCAGGGAGCAGTTTAAGGAGACGAATATGTTAATTTTGACTCGCAGAGTCGGTGAAACCCTAATGATTGGTGATGAAGTCACCGTGACCGTGTTGGGTGTTAAAGGTAATCAAGTACGAATTGGTGTAAATGCCCCCAAAGAAGTGGCTGTGCATCGGGAAGAAATCTATCAGCGCATCCAGCGTGAAAAAACCTCCGAACCTGGAAACATGTAAACGTTTCATTCCTTTAGAGTTCCGGCCCAAAAAGCGAATTTAATCCATCAAAATCAGCAATTTGGGCTAGGAATTTCGTAAAAAGACGAGTATCATTCCGCGCACGTTTTGGAGAGGTGGCCGAGAGGCTGAAGGCGCTCCCCTGCTAAGGGAGTATACGGTTTGTAGCCGTATCGAGGGTTCGAATCCCTCCTTCTCCGCCATTTTCTTTTCTTCGTGGCCTTGGCAAGCCGCTAGTAATATAGAAGAAAGGAAAAGGGCAACAAACTGATTAAGAAAACGGCAAAAAATCTGAGCTTTCCGATTGACTTAGCAGTTTGAACACGTACAATGCACCACCCACGCGCCAGTAGCTCAGCTGGATAGAGTACCTGGCTACGAACCAGGCGGTCGGAGGTTCGAATCCTTCCTGGCGCGCCATATTGAGAAAACCCTGGTCTATCCCCCAGGGTTTTTTTATGCCTTAAATCAGTTGTTTTATTTCGCTTTTTTCTGCCCATTTGTTGCTTAGTCTTCATATTAACGGTAAATTTGCCCCGCTTATGGGTGAGGGTTGCCAAGGCATTTTTGCGCTTAAAATTCGGTAGAGCGTGAAGGTATCCACCCATAGACAGTACATGTTCTAATCAAGAGGCCAACGAATGAACAATCTGCTGTGGGAAGGTATTAACCTGATGGCAATCGGAATGGGAGCGGTGTTTGTGTTCCTGGTGTTGCTGATTTTTGCCACTAGTTTCATGTCTTCAATACTGAATCGTTATTTCCCCGAAGCAGAAATTCCTGTTGCCCCTCAATCTCCAACCAGCGCCCAACAACCTGCCGGTCAGGATGGGCAATTGATGGCTGTTATCGCAGCCGCCATACACCGGCATCGTACGCGCCAAAAGTAGCCAAACGATTCCAGAGTTAAGCGAAACCACACAAAGGCCAAATTCCCATGAGTGAAAAAAAACCACTTGGTATTACCGATGTTGTTCTCCGTGATGCACACCAGTCGCTGTTTGCTACTCGTATGCGTATTGACGACATGCTCCCCATTGCTGAGAAGCTGGATAAAGTTGGCTTCTGGTCGTTAGAGTCCTGGGGTGGTGCTACCTTTGATGCTTGTATACGCTTTTTGGGGGAAGACCCATGGGAAAGAATCCGCCTGTTGAAACAGGCCATGCCCAATACCC
>JBFKSL010000314.1:0-5564 GCA_041626995.1 Ketobacter sp.
ACAATTCCGGCACAGCCTGATCACCGCTGGCAACCACCTCACCGTTCTCTTTCATGTGGCGCAAATAGCCGTATAGGTTGCCCCACTCACGACGCTCAATCACCATCACGTCCGCAGGCTCAGTCACATTGGTAAGGCCATCGGCCATCAGCCAACGAAAATCCATTCCGCTAATATCGCGGTTGCCGGTTTTCATTAGCATGCGCTTAACCACTTTGACGCCTTCCGGCACCGGCGTGCCCGCTTCTCTTACACGAGACGCAGCCACCCATTCGTCATCGGCGATTTCGCCAATCACTTTGTAGCTAGCGCCATTTTGATCTGTGTAGGTGCCTTCGATGATTGTGTGAGGCCAAAAATGGGATAACCCACGCACCGCCACCAAACCTAACAGGCCCACCACCATTACAATACTGATGGCCACCGCTCCGGCATTTAACCAAACCCAGGGCTCACCTTTTCGAAACCATTCACCAAATGAGTTTTTCATCGCATCTTCCCCCAGTTACAGCGAGCCGTATTTTTCACGCAGGCGCTGACGCACGACTTCTGCCGAGGTATTCACCAAGAAGGTAAACATAAACAGCACCAACCCTGATAAGAACAGAATGCGGAAGTGGGTGCTGTCCACTTCGGCTTCTGGCATTTCCACCGCGATGTTGGCAGACAGGGTACGCAAACCTTCAAAAATATTCATATCCATAATCGGTGTGTTACCGGTGGCCATTAACACAATCATGGTTTCACCCACGGCACGACCTAAACCGATCATTAGAGCAGAGAAAATACCCGGACTGGCCGTTGGCAGTACGACACGCACCATGGTTTGCCATGGCGTGGCACCCAATGCTAACGACCCCTGGGTTAAGCCTTTCGGTACTGCAAAGATGGCGTCTTCCGTGATAGAAAAAATGGTGGGAATAACCGCAAAGCCCATGGCAAGGCCAACCACTAACGAATTACGCTGATCAAAGTCGATACCCAAATCAGATGTCAACCAAGTGCGCATGCTGCCATCAAACAACGTTGCCTCTAGAGGCTCGCTGATCCACATGGAAAAGAAACCGGAAAAAAGCACGACAGGAATCAAAATCAACGGCACATAACCATTGGGTATGCGAGTTTGAAAATCACGCGGCAAGCGCGACCAGCCCAATGCTGCCAATATACAAAATATGGGTGTGAGCACCAGTATGGACACAACGCCTGGCAGATTCGCTTCCACCAACGGCGCCAACCACAAGCCCGCTAAAAAGCCCAAAATCACCGTGGGCATGGCTTCCATTAATTCAATGGTGGGCTTCACTTTAGTGCGCAAACCGGGCGCCATAAAATACGCTGTGTAAATAGCACCACAAATGGCCAATGGCATAGCAACTACCATGGCATAGAACGCCGCTTTCAATGTACCAAAGGTCAGCGGCATTAAACTGAATTTAGGTTCGAAGTCGTTACTGGCAGACGAACTCTGCCATGTAAAGCTGGGCTCTTCGTAGCGCTCATACCAGACCTCGTTCCACATGGATTCCCAGGATACTTCCGGGTGCTCATTCTCAATATGGAAATTTTCCGCCGATGCGTCCTGTGGTTTGATTATGCTGGAATTGCCACGAGGAGAAACTGCGATCCATTCAATGGCGCTGGACGACACCTTTTCGGCAGTAGCTCGAGAATTGGCAGTGGTATTGAACAGGCCAACGTTGCCTTGCACATCCCCCGCAACAAATCCTTTGCGACGGTGTTCAGTTTGAATAGCGCTAATGGCAACCCCTTCTTCCAGTTCCAGGGTGCGTACATTAACCATGTGAGGCTTGCTATTTTCATCATAGGTTAAGAACCACTGGGCGATGCGCCCTCGATCATCACCTAACAACAACGAAAAGCCACCCAATAAAAATTCCATAACCGTAATAGTGGAACCATCTGCAGTAACGTGGGCAATATCCACTCGCATATCGGCCACTGGGTTACGCAGGTCATACAGCTCCACGCTGCTATTATTGAGCAACAAGAACAACCAGCGTTGATCCAGACTTAATAAAACCCGATTTAAGGTACCGGAGGGTTTCGGCAGTTCGAAAGTATCCAGCTCTTCCAGCTCTACTTCGTCTGACAAGAAGCTTTCTACTTTTTCAAAGTCCTTTAAGAACAGACGACCTTCATCATCAGCGGCAATTATTCGAATAAGGGTTTCCGAACTGCGCACTGCCAGATGAACGATATTAGAATCTTCCAATACAGAAATGGGCTCTTCTCCCAAAGGGTATTCCACACTGGGAACCACCACTTTTTCTTCTGCGGTGTAATCGATATCGTAATTGGCTTTTTGCACCAGCACGCTACCGTCATCAAAACCCAACGCAAACTCAGCTGAACCCGGAGCATCTTTCGAAAAGGCGGTAATCTCACTGGTGACAGGTAAAGCAACCTGCTCCAGGGTTGCACCAGTGCTGGCATGGATAAAACGGACACCGGATTCTTTATCCACCAACAATGCCACCTGACCCTGCTCTTCCATCACCACATGGAAAGGCTTCGCAACTTCAAGCGCTTCCAATGTAGCTTGCTTTTCTACCGAGGCAGGCAAAAACAACGGCACCACTTCGTACAGTAGGTAAAAGAAAATCAAAGAGATGGCAACAATGACGCTGATACCACCGGACTTTATGCCCCAGGCTGCGGCTTGATCTTTCAACTTGCGATAACGGCGAATTTGCGTAAGCCGCTGCTCAGAAACCCCAAATAATTCTGCGCTGGATGTTGATTCCATGAAAACTCAACCTACTGCTCAGTTACGAAAAAACGGGGCTACTTGCTCGCAGCCCCGTTGCGTTTCACACAATCCTGTTTGAGAGGATCGTTTTATTTTGCGGCAACTTCGATGCCCAATTTCGCCATGGTTTTAGCAACCATTTTGGCGGGCATTGGAATATAACCGTCTTTCACTACAATCTCTTGACCCTGCTTGGACAGAACCAGCTTAATGAACTCGCGCTCCAGCGGGCTTAACTCTTTACCTGGTGCCTTGTTTATATAAACGTACAAGGCACGAGATAAAGGATACTTACCACTTAAAGCAGCTTCTGGCGAAGCGTCAACGTACTTGTCACCCTTCTTGGAAAGAGGCAGAGCGCGCACGCTAGACGTTTTATAACCGATACCAGAGTAACCAATTCCGTTCAGGGAAGTGGCCACGGATTGTACCACAGAAGCCGAACCTGGCTGTTCGTTTACGTTACTTTTGAAATCACCTTTGCAAAGAGCTTTTTTCTTAAAGTAACCGTAGGTACCAGATACAGAGTTACGTCCGTACAATTGCACATCGCGGTTAGCCCAAGGGCCAGTTAGACCCAGATCGCCCCATTTGGTGATGTCTTTAGCGCCACCACAGGTACGAGTAGAAGAAAACACAGCATCGACCTGCTCAATGCTCATGCCTTTAATGGGGTTGTCTTTGTTTACGAAAACCGCCAGAGCATCAATAGCCACTGGAATAGCGGTAGGTTTGTAGCCAAATTTCTTTTCGAAGGCTTCGATTTCTTTATCCTTCATTTGGCGGCTCATAGGCCCCAGGTTGGAAGTACCTTCGGTCAGGGCTGGCGGCGCAGTGGAAGAGCCAGCGGCTTGGATCTGAACCGCCACATTAGGATACTGCTTTTTGAATTCTTCAGCCCAAAATGTCATCAGGTTGGCCAAAGTATCTGAGCCTACGCTGGAAATATTACCGGATACACCACCTACTTTGGCGTAGGTGGGCAGTTTAGGATCAACTTCAGGTGCTGCTTGTGTGCTGGAAGCAATTAAAGCTGCGCTGGCAGTCATCGCTACGGAAGCCACTAATTTCTTGAAATTCATAGGTTTTCTCCGAGATCGTGTAAGTTTTCAGGGAAACCATTGCTGCCCGCCCCCCTATGACCTCGGAACTATAGAGTTGCACTGTGACAATTATATTACAATTTCATTTCCAGCACGGCATTCTGGAGGCTTTTATGTAATGAACCTGGATATTTGCAGGGATTGCCGAAATTCCCTGCTCCACTGTCTTTGCCGCCACCCCTGGCCTACCGCTATAATGCGCGCCGGCTATAACTCCTTACCCTGACACAAATTTATGATAAAGCTACTGAGCGCGCTGGATAAAATGAGCGAGGCAGTGGGCAGAGCGTTGGCCCTGGCCTCGGTTACCATTATGGCACTAACCTTTTTGGTGGTGGTGGTTCGCTACGGCCTGAATACTGGCTTTGTGGAACTAGGCCCCTTACGCATCAGCTCCATCGCCATGCAGGAAACGGTAATGTATCTGCACGCCATCTTGTTTATGCTGGCCAGCGCCTACACCTTAAAGCACAACGCTCATGTGCGAGTGGATGTGTTTTATCGCAATTTCAGCCCGCGAGGCAAAGCCTGGGTAGACTTATTTGGAACACTGTTCCTGCTGCTTCCGATGTGTGGTTTCATCTTCTATGTGAGCCTGGATTTTGTTCGTTTTTCCTGGCAGATCCAGGAGCACTCAGGTGAGGCAGAAGGCCTGCCTTATGTTTACCTACTGAAAACCCTGATCCCGCTGATGGCTGCCATGCTGACATTTCAAGGCGCGGTGGAAATGCTACGAAGTATCGCCATTTTGCTAGGAATTAAAGTGACAAACAACGAGCAGGAGACAGACCTGATATGAGCCTGATCCCTCTGCTGATGTTTTTTGTAGTGTGCCTGGTATTAATGCTGGGCTTTCCTGTGGCCTTCACCCTTGGCGGGGTGGCATTAGTGTTTGCCGCTGTGGGTTCTATGGTAGGGGCATTTGACCCCAGCTATTTAGATCCTCTGCCCAACCGCCTATTCGGCATTATGGGCAACACCACTCTGCTAGCAGTGCCATTATTCGTGTTGATGGGCGTTACCTTGGAGAAATCCAAAGTGGCCGAAAACCTGCTCAACACCATGGCTCGCCTGTTTGGCCGCTTCCCCGGCGGGCTGGGTATTTCAGTTACCTTAGTGGGCATGTTGCTGGCCGCCAGCACCGGTATTGTGGGGGCCACCGTCGTTACCATGGGCTTGCTGGCTTTACCCACCATGATCAAACGCGGTTACGACCCTGCCCTAGCAACAGGCAGCATTGCCGCCACCGGCACACTAGGGCAAATCATTCCCCCATCGATTGCGTTGGTGTTATTGGGGGACGTGCTATCCAATGCCTACCAGCAAGCACAGTTAAAACAGGGCATTTTCAGCGTGGATACGGTTTCCGTGGGAGACCTGTTCGTGGGCGCTTTGGTGCCGGGCTTTATAATGGTGGCGCTCTACATTGTGTATATCGTTGCGCGCGCCATCATCAACCCTGCCTGCGCGCCAGCCGTGAATAACGACGAGCAACATTCTGAACCGCTATTGCAGCAATGCATAAAAGGTTTAATTCCCCCCTTACTATTAATCACAGCTGTGCTGGGATCTATTCTCGCCGGGTTAGCCACTCCGACGGAAGCTGCTGCTGTAGGTGCAGTGGGCGCCACTCTGTTAGCGGCCATTCAAAAACAATTAAACCGACAAAACATGTGGGAAATCATGCT
>JBFKSL010000315.1:0-5550 GCA_041626995.1 Ketobacter sp.
CCTTTAGTGATTGGTTACCCTGGACATTGCCCACAATACGCCGGGCCAGCGTAAGTCCGTCCGGGCATTCGTGCGGCTCACTGATCAAAATGAGTGATTGACGAGCAATAGCCTGTGTCAAAGCGGCAACGGCTCCGCTTAATGAAAGTCTGATTTCTGCCATGGTGATATTCCTTTTCCTATTTTTGAATTGAACTTATTGCGATGGTTCTACTGCTCCATCAGTCACACCGCTACTACTCCAATTTCAGTGCCAACAGCCGCCGCACAAACTGTGACTTTTCACCGAACCAAACCCGGCACACTCCCCTTTTCTGTTTTTGACTTGATGAATTTTGAACAGCTAGTTGCAGTAACATGTTAGAAACCACCTTGTAACATGTCATTATCAGAGCCTGCTAGGAATCAACGCTTGGCTACTTCGCAGGGCATATCGCCCATCGCCAATAAGCGTATAGGCAATTGAAGCAAATATCAGGAAGACTGGGTATTCCCAACCGCCACCAGCGCTAGTGTGGATCCAACCGTTTGCGCTGTGGGTCCAAGCGGCAACCAGCATTACCGGTACTAACAATGCCGAGACATAGCGGCCATACAGACCAAGCACAATCATAATGCCGCCGATCAGCTCAAGCGAAAATACAGGCCAAGCCATAAAGGCAGGTAAGCCTTCGCCTTCAAGCCAACCAGCAAAACCGGCTATGGTGAACACAAACCACTTTAGCAGCGCATGGGCAATCCACATTATTCCCAGAGCAAGTCGTAATATAAAAGCTCCGGTAGAACTGTAATTCTCATCAACTTTAGTCATGCATGCACCTCACCCATCCGACTCGATAGGCAAGCTAGCATCTAACCAATGCTGTTTACCTTCAACGTAATCCAGGGCATTTGTATAACCCATTTGCTGTAATGCATTCGCTGCAAGCCTCGAATTTTGGCATTCGCTACTGGCGCAATACACGACAATGAGAGCGTCTTTATCGGGTAGCATTTCTGCAGCTCTTTCGCGCACTTCGTCGTGAGGGATATTTATCGCACCGGGTAAGTGCCCGGCCTTAAAATATTTGCTTGGTAACGCCTCGACAAGTGTTATGGGCTCACTCGATTCGATTTTGTGCGTAATCTGTTCTCTGGTGATGATCTTAGTCATGTTGACCTCCTATATTTATTGTTGCAATTGCAACTATAATCAAAGGTAGCACCATGTGGTTGCATTTACAACTACCAACAGTTAATCTTTTGTTTATGAAAAAATCACCAAGCAAAACAACTATTCAAGCATGGGTATTACTGCATCGGGTGCATAGAAAGCTCCTGGAGCAGGTCGGGCTGTCACTAAAAAAGAATGAATTACCGCCTCTGGATTGGTATGACGTCTTGCTGGAGCTGCACCGAGAGGGAGACACAGGATTGCGGCAATATGAAATCGGTGAGCGCATTTTGCTTAATAAACACAACTTGTCTCGTTTGATAGATCGGCTGGAAAAACAGCACTTAGTTCGACGTGATGCCTGCGAAGAAGACGGCCGAGGAAATCGAATTAAAATTACTGAAGAAGGGGAAGAACTTCTTAAGAAGATTTGGCCAGTTTATGGCCAATCCATAGAAAAGGAGTTCGGAGAGAAGCTGACCAAAAATGAGTGTTCTGAATTGTCGCATCTTCTAGAAAAGGTTTTAGATCAAGACGAAAGCGCGTAACAAAATCGAAAAAAACACTTTAAAGAGATAAGAAGCAATGTATATCCAATCTGAAGAAACATTGAGAGAGTTGTATGGATTCCCCAAAGGCAGAGCAAAAGACAAGCTGCTACACCGATTGGAAAAGCATTCACTGAAGTTTCTATCCCTTTCGCCCTTTTTGCTCATATCAACACACAACCGGCACGGCAACGTTGATTGCTCTCCCAGAGGTGGTCTTCCAGGGTTTGTCGTAACGTTAAGTGATGATTGTTTATTGATTCCAGAATCAAAAGGAAATAATCGTTTAGATAGTTTGGTTAACATCATTGAAACAGGAAAAGTTGGATGCCTTTTTATGATTCCCGGCGTAGATGAAACGCTGAGAATAAACGGAGAAGCAAACATTTCAATATTGCCTGAGCACCTATCAAGATTCTCGTCACTGAACAACCCTCCTAAATCATGCATTGAGATTAAGATAAAGGAGGTATTCTTACATTGCGCTAAAGCTCTTATGAGGTCAAAGCTGTGGGAAGCAAGCAGCCAAATTGATCGTACCCTTCTCCCTACAATGGGAAGAATGATTAACGACCAGCTATTAATTACTGACGAGCCAGAGTCTCAAAAGCAAATGATAGAACGCTATAAAAAAGATTTATAAAGGGCGCGGCAACAGGGATTTTCCTTACCACTTCAAAACCAGATAAAAATATCTCCGAAGGATTCATAATGATCGTAGTATATGGAGCCAAAGAGAAAGCAATCTATACTATTTGAAAGAGAACACAACCAATGACAAGCAAAGAAGATAGAGACATCGAAAAAACCTACAGCACCTCAGAATTTGTATCTAAGTTGCGACGACTTGCGGATTCATTAGAAACGGGTGAGAAGTTTGAAATACAAATCGCAGGCGAAAGAATTTATGTCCCGGTTCGTGCAACATTTAATATCGAACATGAACGTGGCGATTCTGAAGAAGAAATTGAATTCCAAATTAAATGGTCTAATGAATAAAAGGAATTATTTGATGAAAGCGCATTTCAGGTTTTATAGCATGTCAGCGTTATTACTTCTTGCTCTAAATGGTTGCGGAGTAATGAAAATAAAGCAGCAAACCGAGATCTTGGAAAGCGCATGCACCATCACCGGAACAATAAAAAGAAATACCAATCAAGAAGGCCCGCTAATGGCCATGCTGTTTGAGTTTCACGGGGATTTAATCACCTTAGAAGGCTCTCTTCCAACAAACGAGAAAGGTGAATTTCTAGCGAATGTCACTCCAGGATCCTATCAGATTGTCGCATTCGTTGATAGCAATTCAGATGGCCAATATCAAACCAATGAGCATGCAGCCTTTGATAGAAACAATCCTATTATCACGGTTAGTTCCGGTGAAACGGCGCAGATCAGCCCTCTTACAATAACCTCTGAAGTTTTCACAGATGAAAATTATGATCTAACCAATGCTGCCAGCAAGGCCATGAAAAACATAGGCAAGCTGACCAACCTGGATGACCCTATTTTTACACGGGAAAACTACAAAACCGGAATGTGGCGCCCAATGGATTTCCTTCAAACCATTGGCGGAGGCTTGTTTATGCTGCAAGAATATCAGGCGGATAAAACACCTGTAATATTCATTCATGGAATTAATGGCGGCCCAGAAGATTGGCACACAGCTATCGAAAGCCTGGATCACAACAAGTTCCAACCTTGGGTATTTTATTATCCAAGCGGCCTGCAACTGGATTTTAATAGCAATTATCTTGTTATGGCGGTTTCTAATTTGCAGGAGCGATACCACTTTGACAAAGTATTGCTTGCAGCTCATAGCATGGGCGGTTTGGTGGCACGATCCTTTGTGAAAAAATTTATTGAGAATCACCCATCAAAAAAACAGCTCATTCAATTAATGGTCACCGTAAACAGCCCTATGAATGGTATGAGGAGTGCAGCCAAAGGTGTAAAACTATCTCCCATTATTGTCCAGTCCTGGCGAGATGTTGCTGAAGGCAGTGACTTTATAACTGATCTGCACAATTGGCCCTGGCCTGAACACATTCCGTATCATCTGATTTTTTCCTTTCAAGTGGGAGAAGGCAGTGACGGTGTGGTGCCCCTTGATAGCCAAATACCTATGAATCTGCAAAACGAGTCAACGCGCATATATGGTTTTATAAACAATCATGTTGGAACTTTGAACGATAAGGCATTCCTAGAACTATTTAATGAGCTATTATTAGAAAATCTATGAATCAGCAACTTATCCTGGGAGCCCCAATCCGTGTTTGCAGTAATTTTTAGAGCCAAAATAGCACAGCTTGATGATGACTATCAGGCCACAGCAGAGAAAATACGCCGGCTCGCTATTAATCAATATGGTTGCTTGGAATTTACCTCCTGCAGAGAGGGTGATTACGAAATCGCAATTTCCTATTGGGAGTCTGAATCCCAAATCGTTGAATGGAGAACCAATTCAGAACACCTTATTGCTCAAGGAAAAGGGCGCCAAAAATGGTATGAATCCTATAGTGTTCAAGTAACTGAAATTAAGCGCGAATATAAATCCATCAAATCCAAGTAGGCCATTTCGGTTATTAATTGATTAATTCACCTCCTCATTTCTCACAGTAAATCTGTAATTTTAAACACAGAAGCTTTTTTTTCATTTAGCTAACCTAAATTCATCATCCCCTATTGGGATGTTTTGAATTTAGGCTACGCTCGCGTTGTATTTTAACAACCCGTTGAAAAAGGAGATTTTCAATGAATGATAAACGAAAAACCGCAAAGCTCGCAGAGATTGAAAGAGAACCACACACTGGCATAAAGCTACCTTGTTGCCCTGAACTAGTCGAGGACAAGTGCCAGGAAAAAATGCGTTTTCACTACAAGCTTCCCTTCAGACCAAATGTGAACAATCGCGATATATCTGTAGAGGTCGCTTTAATTTTTGAATACAGCCGTTGTACCGAGGGGCTTACAAAAGGCGACCTTCAACACACCATTAGCTTACTACCACAAGAGCAAGTTCGCTTATTCACTTCCGACAAATCTTCCCGCTGGTCCTATGATAAGGAAACGTCTCTCTCCTATCGTCATGAGAGAACATCGTCCGAATCTCATTTATCTTTCGGCTTTGCCAAAGCGGTTACGGATATTGATATTTCCGACAGCACCAGTGTTGACAGCAGCTATGATGAGAGCTGGTCTGAAGGTGGCGGCGGCGCATCCATAAATATTCTTGGCATTTCCATTGGCGGCGGTGGAGGCGGCGGTAGCTATTCATCAAAAGCCACCTACGACTTTGCTCGTAACATTAGCCAACATGCAGAATCCGCTTCCAGTTATGTGGCGGCATCGGTACGCGCATCTCGCTCCGTTTCAATGGGTGAAGTGGAAACCCGAACCCATGCAGAAGGCGAAAGTGAACAACACTTTGAGGCTTCCACCCGAAAAATCAGTAACAACAACCACTGCCATGCTGTTAATTACTTTGTATGGCAACTGATGAAAAAACAAAAAATCAGCTGGCATTTGGTAGCCGTTCAAATTACCTCGAAGGCGCCCAGCTCACCCACAGACATCACTAATAGACCAAGGATAGAAACTAAGCTAAGTGTTGTTCCCCAATCTATTTTAGCCACGGATCAGCTAAAGATGGCTACCTATCAACCCGCGCAACTGACTAGCCATTTAACCGCCACCCAGTTAAACGCCAACACACTTAATTTGGCTGCACGCGCCGTTCCCAATCGAATAGGGTCTGAAGCCATTGACGATGACTTATTGGTGGCTGCTGAATCCTCTGTAAAAGCGGATCTTGAAAAGGCAGGCATTATTGACGATAACGGAGCACCAACC
>JBFKSL010000316.1:0-5519 GCA_041626995.1 Ketobacter sp.
CTGCGCCAGCTCATGTTCAAAAAACATGGGCGCAACCATTAAGCCTTTGTGTCCACGATTTTTAATCAAACCCCCTAGCATAAGTGGAGGCATAATTTTTGACATGGCGGGGGTAAAATAAGTGCCAACATCTCTTTCGTTGCCGTAAACCGCAAATAAAAATGTCGGTTTTATAATGCTAAGCATCGGTCTGCGGAACACAGTGTTGGTTAGTAAAACACCAGCACGGCGTACAAACTTCCATAAACTTCTTTTCGTGCGATAACGAATGCGCTCGTGTAGCGGCGCTGTGCGTACAATGCCCTTGATGTCTGCTTCGCTAAAACGAAAGTGGTCCAGTTCCAGGCCGATGCTGTTGTCTGCGCTGCGAACCACTCGAGCGGGCACTGAAAAATTGGGCATGCGATTAAACGTAACACTAACCGATTGCCCTACCGCCAGGTTTAGCGATGAGGGCTTGTCTAGGGCAATGCCGCTTTCTGAAACATCGTGGGTTTTTGTGGCTAGTTCGTTGTCGTCCAGTGTCATGGAAACAGATGTCCGAATATCGGTTCTGGCATGACGCCGATACTCTCCGTGTAATGTGCTCATGTCAAGTTCCGTCTATAATGAATCCAAGGAAAAGTCTGGCTCAGATTTTCAGATCGTCAAAGGACTGGTTAAAAAATTTGAATGGATTCATGAAAACTCTGCTGAGTTGTTCAAAAAGTGTGCGCTATGTCGTTATTCTGATCTGTTGTATGCGGTCGATAACTGCGTTCGCCATGGATTTTGTGGTTAACCAGGATAACCACTATGCCTATTTTAATGTGAACTCGTACCTAAGTTATTACGAAGATTTCAATAAGTCTGAAACCATCGAAAGTGTTTTGGGTATTGAAAATTGGACTAAAAACAACACCGGTAAGGTGCTGAATTTTGGTTTTGTGGATTATCCGGTTTGGGTTCGTTTTCCTGCTGATATGGATCAACCTAAAGGTCATGATTGGCATTTGGTGATCCCTTATCCTCTATTGCAGCATGCCAATGTGTACTTGGTTTCTGAGTCCTCGCGTAGAGTGTTGTGGCGGACTTCTTTGAAAGCCACGCTACAAAAAAAGGACAACTTGCGCTCTCATCATATAAATTTTTCGTTACCAAAAATCGAAGAAAAGGGCGCGTATTTTTATCTTAAAGCGAGTTCAAATACATCCTTGCAACTGCCGTTGGAACTTTGGGATAGAAATTATCTGATTGTTCAGCAAAACGTGGAAACCCTATTGTGGGGTTTGTATTTTGGCGTGGTATTTGCGCTAATGTTGTATAACAGCTTTTTGTTCTTATCCATGCGAGACTCTACCTACGCATACTATGTTTTTACATTGCTTTCTATTTTGTTTTTGATGCTATCCATTTCGGGTTTGGGTAATCGCTACGTATGGAGTAACCCACAGCTTACATATTATAGTTTGCCCATTTCTGCCTCTATGACCTCATTTGGTTTATTAGCCTTTTGCCTGAGTTTTTTAAAAGCCGAAAACATACGTCCAGTGGTGAGAATTTTCATGCAGGCATTGGCGCCCTTGTGTTTGCTTGCTGCGGTGTTTGTTACCTATATGCCAGAGTTTGGAGCAGTTTTAACGGGTTGGCTTGGAGCGTTTACTATTGTTTTAGTCATGGCAGCGGGTATTTCAGCATTACTAAACGGGCAGGTGATAGCGCGTTATTTTGTTATTGCCACCACTTGTTTTAGTGTGGGTGCGATTGTGTATATTGCCAATGTGTTTGGGGTATTGCCCTCTTCCCGTTTAACCAATCATGGTATTCAGGCGGGCTCTGCGCTAGAGGCGTTGCTATTTTCTTTTGCGTTAGCCCACAGAATAAAAGAAGAGCGACGACAAAAGCTCATTGCCATGGAAAAAATGGAAATGGCACAGCGAACCATCGTGCAAGTTCAAAATCAGGCTTTGCAACAGGCGTTGCATGATCCTGTTACCCGTAAGCCAAATGAATCTTTGTTAAGTAATCGAGTGAACGAATTAATTTCTGAAGAGCAAAGAATAGATACCTTTGCCTTGGTGTTAATGAGCTTTCCTCAGATCAAACAAATCGCGTCCTCCATGGGAAGGCGGTTATCGGAAGATGTTTTAGAGTCAGTTATTGCTCGTTTGGAGCATGAGCTGAGCAACAATATTCAAACCTTAACAGTTGAAAAGTCACCTAATAGCAATGTGGCAGTGGAAGAGTTTGGTAGTGTAATCGTTATTTGTAAAATCGGTGAAGGGTATCGTTCGGTTAATGACTTTGTTGGTCAGTTGGTAAACCTGTATGAGTCGGCCATTCAAATTGGAGAAACGTCCATTCAAGTGGATGCCTTTTGTGGAATTGCCTCTTACCCAAAACATGGTGATCGGGCGGATCTTCTTCTGCAACATGCCAGTGCCGCTCGTGATTTTGGCCTGCGTACCGGTGAAGCCATTACCATTTATAGTTCCGAGATCGATACTTTTGGCCGCCGCCGGTTGGCTTTGGTTGGAGCGCTGTCCCAGGCGGTTAGAGATGAAGAGTTAGAGTTGTATTTACAACCCCAATTTGAATGTGTGTCGCAAAACCTGGTAGGAGCGGAAGTGCTGCTAAGATGGACCAGTGAAAAGTTTGGCACGGTTTCACCAGCGGAGTTTATTGAAATAGCCGAAGAGGCGGGTTTGATGGCGCAGATTACCCGCTACGTTATTGATGAAGCGTTTTCTATTCTGCATGCGCTTCACTCCTCTTCTTTTCCTATTAAGCTAAGTATAAACCTTTCTATTCATAATTTGACGGAGCCAAAATTTGTTCGCCTTGTGGTCTTGTTGGCGGAAAAGCATATGATTAATTTGGCTGATGTGGTGTTTGAGGTGACTGAAACAGCCATGAGTAAAGATATGGATACCGTGGTGCAAACGTTGCATCAGTTGGCAGCAGCAGGGTGTAGTATTTCTTTGGATGACTATGGGACGGGCTATTCTTCCTTAGCCTATTTAAGTCAGTTACCGATAAATGAATTGAAAATTGACCGGGCATTCGTGAGCCAGATGGAGCGAATGGATAGCAATTACCGAATCGTCGAAAACACAGTTAAATTGGCGCGAGCACTGCAAATCGAAACTGTAGCGGAGGGGGTGGAAAATCAAAAAACATTAAATTCTTTATTGCGTATCGGTTGTAATCGTGTGCAAGGTTTTCATTTTGCCAAACCTATGCCTGTGTCCCAGTTTCGTGAGTGGATCTTACGTCGCGCGTGCTAAGCAAATCGGTTGCTTGAGTTTATTCCTATAGGCCCTTGGAAAAATTGCTATCAAGATAACAAAAAGCAATGAATGCCAACTAAAGCCCTGACTTTTCCATTGAAGAACTAATAACGGCTTTTAGGGTATACTGCGGTCGCATAAGTGAGGGGATTTATGGAAACACAAAGCGACAAGCAACTCATTGAATACCTGCGACGCAAGAGTCTAATGCAGTTGTTACTAAACTACTACGAGTGGTTTGATGAAAACCTGCAAGCGATGTTGTCTTCTTCTGGAGAGGCTGCTTTCAGTAAATCTCAATCCACCATTTTTATCAACCTGGCGGAAGGTCGTAATACGGCTGTAGATATTGCTCGCCATCTAGGAGTAAGCAAACAAGCGGTAAATAAAACGGTAAATGAATTGGTGGATAGGGGTTATCTGCGCTTAACGGTTGATGATCAAGATAAAAGAATTAAGCGTATTGAACCTACCACAGCAGGCCTGGAGAAAGGCCGCCAAGCTTCGGAAGCGTTATTGGCGTTAGAAAAAGAGCTGGCCGGTAAAATCGGGGAAGAAGCCTTTCAATCACTGCGAAAGGCTTTGGAAAACCCGTTAACTTAAAATACCGTAGGTTTAACGATGGCAAAGAAAATGGCGATGGGCATAAAGGTGGCTATCAGTGGCGTGGTTATTCGAAAGAATAGCCAGTGACGTTGAATCGAGCGCTCATACTGTTCCTTGCTGCCGTTTTTCTTAATGTAATACTTATTGCCACCCATATGAGATAGATAATAGTCAACGATCTCCATGGGTAGAAAAACCAATGCAACAATGCTGAGTTTAACCAGTAGCCACTGGAAGCCAAGGTTCCAGTTCCCTACTAAAAATAAGAGTGCCCCGCTGGCGATGAGTACAGGGAAAGCAATGTGCTCTAATACCACCCCACGATCAAACTGTTCGAAAGCCCAGTCGCGCCGTTCTTTCAGAACTTCATCCTTGGGGTTGCGTTTCCATTTAATGTAGGTGTTCTTTAAATAGGAGGTGTAAGCCACCGCCGTACTCCAGGACCAAATCATCACGGCCATCACATGGATAAATTTAATATACATGTAATAGGGAGCAAAAAACTCACGCATTAATTCAAACATAACTACTCTGCCTGTTAGATTTGTTTTGAGTATAAGGCGATTTACGATTATGGTCAATCATAGTTGACCATAATCGTTTGATTGGTCTATAAGGTTGGCGATGAAGTTGGAGGATTCTGCCCTGAAACGGTTGCGCGTCAATGTCGCTTGGCATAAGGTTCGGGCATCAAATTCTGATGCCCAAGGAATTCATCATGATTCAGCAAATTGATAAGACCAAGCCGATTATGGTAACTGGCGCAAGCGGTTATATTGCCAGTTGGATTATAAAGTTATTACTGGAGCAGGGTTGTGCCGTGCATGGCACCGTGCGTAACCCGGATAATGAAAAGTCTGTTGGCCCCCTTAAAAAAATATCCGCTGAGTATCCCCAGGGGTCATTGAAATTATTTAAGGCGGACTTGTTGGATGAAGGCAGTTTTGATGCGGCCATGGCGGGGTGTGAAGTCGTGCTGCACACGGCATCGCCCTTTGTTTTAAGAGGTTTTAAGGATGCCAACGAAGCTTTGATTCGACCTGCGGTGGAAGGTACCCGTAATGTATTGGAGTCGGTTAATCGGACTGAATCGGTAAAGCGAGTGGTGCTTACCAGCAGCGTGGCAGCAATCTATGGGGATAATGCCGATATGAAGCAGAACTCGCGGGGCATTTTTACGGAAGAGGATTGGAATTTTTCCAGTAGTGAGCACCATCAACCCTATTCCTACTCAAAGCTGATGGCAGAAAAAGAGGCATGGAAGATTTATGAAGGCCAGTCCCGTTGGCATTTGGTAACCATCAATCCCAGCATGGTAGCCGGGCCAGCGTTAACCAATGCTACCCAGTCCAGCAGTATCGATACGTTACGTAGTTTGGGAACCGGAAAACTATGGCCTGGTGTGCCTTCGCTGCGATTGGCTTGGGTGGATGTACGCGACGTAGCGCGAGCCCATATCGAGGCGGCATTTAGACCGGATGCAGAAGGCCGGCACATAATTTCCAATGGAGAACCCAGTCTGTTGGAAGTAGCAGAGATCCTTAAGGGGCATTTTGGTAAAAAATATCGCTTCCCCATTTTTGAATTGCCCAAGAAAATGGTGAAATGGTTTGGGAAAATTATCGACCCAACGGCCACATCCAA